>DATMSN010001209.1:0-2249 GCA_035565375.1 Duganella sp.
CCGGCGCGCAGACGCAGGTGACCATGCTGCAGCCGTTGACCAAGCCGGCCGGCCCCCGGCTGCCGGTGGTCGACAAGCGCATGGGCGAGCAGGTGGTCGCCGTTCCCGCGACCATCGGCGGCGACACCATCACGCTGCAAACGACGATCTTCAAACCGCCGGGCAACGGCCCGTTCCCGGTGCTGTTCATGAACCACGGTAAATCCGGCGGCAGCGACGCCCACCTGCAGGAACGCGCGCGCTACACCGTGCTGTCGAAGCAGTTCGTCCGGCGCGGCTACGCGGTGGTGATCCCGATGCGGCTCGGCTTCGCCGGCTCGGGCGGCATCTACGTCAACTCGCACTGCCGCGCGGAGCAGAACGGCGACGACCAGGCCAACTCGCTGTTCTTCGCGATGCAATACGCGATGAAGCAGCCGTGGGCGGACCAGGAACACGTGCTGCTCGCCGGCCAGTCGCACGGCGGCCTGACGGCGATCGCCGCCGGCAGTCATAATATCAGCGGCGTGCGCGGCGTGATCAACTTCGCCGGTGGCGTCAACAGCCGCTCCAGGTGCGACTGGCAGGGCGCGCTGGTCGACGCCTTCAAGGCCTACGGCGCGCGCGCCAAGGTGCCGACGTTGTGGTTCTACGGCGCCAACGACACCCACTTCGGCCCCAAGCTGGCGGCCGACCTGTACGCGGCCTACACCGGCGCCGGCGGCAAGGCGGAGCTGATCGCCTTCGGCCCGTTCAAGAACGACGCGCATGCGATGGTGTTGAGCGCCGAGGGCGTGCCGATCTGGCTGCCGGAGACCGAGCGCTTTCTCAAAACGATCGGCATGCCGACCGAAATCAAGTACGCAATCAAGGAGTAGGCATGGCTTTCACCACACTTGGCATCACGCGCGAAGGAAAAACCGCCACCGTCACGCTGAACCGTCCGGACACGCGCAACGCCTTCAACGAAGAGACCATCGCCGAACTGACCGGCGCCTTCCTCGAACTGGGCGCGGACGACGACCTGCGCGCCATCGTGCTGGCGGCGAACGGCCCGGCCTTTTGCGCCGGCGCCGATTTGAACTGGATGAAAAAAATGGCGGGCTACACGCACGCCGAAAACCATGCCGACGCGCTGCAACTGGCGCGGATGCTGCGCACGATCTACCTGTGCCCCAAGCCCGTGGTGGCGAAGGTGCAGGGCGATTGCTACGCCGGCGGCATGGGCCTGGTGGCCGCGTGCGATATCATCGTCGCGGTCGACGAGGCCAATTTCTGCCTGAGCGAAGTGAAACTGGGCCTGATCCCCGCGACCATTTCGCCCTACGTGATCAAGGCCATGGGCGAGAACGCGTCGCGCCGCTACTTCCTGACGGCGGAGCGCTTCTCCGCGCGCGAGGCGCTGCGCATCGGCTTCGCCCACGAGGTGGTGGCCGCCGGCGCGCTCGACGCCAAGGTGGCGGAGATCGTCAAGGCGCTGGTCAACAACAGCCCGAACGCGGTGCGCCAGGCCAAGGCGCTGGTGCGCGAGGTGGTCGGAAAAACCGTCGACGACGCGCTGCTGGCCGACACCGCCGAGCGCATCGCGCATATCCGCGCGTCGGAGCAGGGCCGCGAAGGCGTGGCCTCGTTCCTGGAAAAGCGCAAGCCGAACTGGCTGGCGAACTAAATGAATCGGAGTTTCTTTGCAAGACAATAAACAAAGCGAATGGGTGGCGCGCAGCCTGCGCAGCGTATGGCACCCGTGCACGCAGATGCAACACCACGAGACTGTTCCGCTGATCCCCGTCAGCCGGGGCAAGGGCGCGTGGCTGTACGACCACGAAGGCCGCCGCTACCTGGACGCGATCAGCTCCTGGTGGGTCAACCTGTTCGGCCATGCGAATCCGCGCATCAACGCCGCCCTGAAGGATCAGCTCGATAAACTGGAGCATGCAATGCTGGCCGGCTTTACGCATGAGCCGGTGGTGCAGCTGTCGGAAAAGTTATCGATGCGCACCGGCGGCGTGCTGGGTCATTGTTTCTACGCGTCGGACGGGGCCTCGGCGGTGGAGATCGCCTTGAAGATGAGCTTCCACGCGTGGCGCAACGGCGGCCGCAGCGACAAGCAGGAATTTGTTTGCCTGAAAGGCAGTTACCACGGCGAGACGGTAGGCGCACTGGCGGTGACCGATGTGTCGCTGTTCCGCGACGCCTACGGCCCGATGCTGCAGCGCGCGCACGTGATCGCCAGCCCCGATACGCGTCAGGCGAAGGAAGGCGAGACGGCG
>DATMSN010001210.1:0-5321 GCA_035565375.1 Duganella sp.
AGCAGGCCGAAAGCGGCCGTCGACACCAGCACCGGCCAGGCCCACGCGTGCTTCCGCTCCCGCTGCGAGCGCCGTATCAGCCACTCCTGCAGGCCGGCGCGGATCACGCACTCCTCCAGCAGCGGCGAGAGCACCAGCAGCCGCAGGCAAACGCCAAGGTCGGGCGCCCGCAACTGCGCGCCGCACAGGGCGTCCACCGCCCATGGCATGGGCAGAAGTGATGAAATCAACGACACGTTGGGAAGCCTGGTTACCGGTTTGCGTATCTTGTCTGACCGTTCATTCCAGGCCGGCCGGTAAAGGTTCTAACTATAGTGGGAGAAATTGCGATTTATTTTCGACCGGTCAAACGGCCCAGCCATTTGGTGGCGAAGCGTTTGTTCGCCTTGAGGGTGTAGTCCAGCGTGGCGAATTGCTCGTCGAGCGCCTCCTGCAGCACGCTGGCCGGATTGGCCGGCGGCAGTTTGAGATAGGCGTCCGCCTCGCCGTAGTCGCGATGGATCTCCATGCCGGCTTTTTTCGCGATGTGCATCATCGTCTTGTTGGACGACAGGCAGTGCATATACAGGGTATCGACGTCGTTGTTGCGACAGTGGATGGCGGCGCGCTCGAACAGCTTGGAGCCGACGCCCATGCCGCGCGCGCTCTTGCTGACGGAGACGCCGAATTCGGCCACCCGCTCCTTTTCGGTGACCGCGCTCCTCGATTCGTCGCGCGGCGCGAACGCCAGGTGGCCGACCGCCACCAGCTTGAACAGCCGGTTGTACACGCCGAACACCATGTCGCGCGAAAAATCGATCTGGTTGACGTACTTCTCGACCTGCTCGTCGGGCAGCATGGTGCCGAAGCGCAGCAGCCGGTCGCTCTTTTCGAGTTCGAGGAAATGCCTGACCATGCGCCGCCGGTCGCGCTCCTGCAGCTCCTTGACGAGCACCGTCGGACGGCGCTTGCCGTCTTTGTGCTTGCCCCAGCGGCGCAGCGGATTTTGGAACAGATCGATGGAGTTCATAGTGGCGGACAGGACATGGTGCAGCGCACCATCGGCATCATTGTACTCCTGTTCAGGCAGACCAGCCTTACGGGGCGGCCGGAGGCAACGGCATGCCGCCGCCATCTTCGCCGTCGGCGTCGGCGATCTTCAGCGCCGTTTTGACGGCCGCCACCCGCGCGCGGTACACCAGTTCCGGTATCCGTTGCGGGTTGGCGGCGCTGGCCTGGGCGATCTCGCCGGCGTTGACCGCGCGCGCGGCGGCCATCGCCGCCTCCAGGTGCGCCAGTTGCGGGAACGGCGCGTCGCGATAGCTGGCCGACGGCCCGGTGCGGCCGCGCGAATCGCACTCGGTGGCCAGCAGCATCTGCGAAAAGCGCGCCGGCTTGCGGAAGGCGTCGCAGCGCTCGAGCAGCTTGACGATGGTGTTGGGGCGCAGTTGCAGCGCGCGGCCGACGTTGCCGTGTTCGCGCGCGGTCATCACGGCCAGGTCGCGGCACTCGGTCGGCACCTTGAGGCGCTTGCACACCTGCCCGACCAGTTCGACGCCCAGTTGCTCATGGCCGTGGTGCGCCGGCCACGTGGCCGACGGCGTGGCGCCCTTGCCCAGGTCGTGCATCAGGCAGGCGAAGCGCGTCGGCAGTTCCAGCCCGGCGCGCGCCGCGCAATCGATCACCTGCAGCACGTGGACGCCGGTATCGATCTCGGGATGCCATTTCTCCGGCTGCGGCACGCCCCACAGCACGTCGAGCTCCGGCAGGATGCGCGCCAGCGCGCCGCAATCGCGCAGCACCTCGAGCATGCGTGACGGCTGGCCCTCCATCAGCCCGCGCGACAGCTCCTGCCACACGCGCTCCGGCACCAGCGCGTCGACCTCGCCCTGCTCCGTCATTTGCCGCATCAGCGCGTTGGTTTCCGGCGCCACGCGGAAGTCGCTGTAGCGGGCGGCGAAACGGGCCACGCGCAGGATGCGCACCGGGTCCTCGGCGAAGGCGTCGGAGACGTGGCGGAAGACGCGCTGTTCGATATCGCGCCGTCCGCCGAACGGATCGGTCAAGCTGCCGTCGTCGGCGCGCGCGATGGCGTTGATGGTCAGGTCGCGCCGTATCAAGTCCTCCTCCAGCGTGACGTCGGGGGAGGTGTGGAACACGAAGCCCTTGTAGCCTGGCGCGGTCTTGCGCTCGGTGCGGGCCAGCGCGTATTCCTCGTGCGTCTTCGGATGCAGGAACACGGGGAAATCCTTGCCGACCGGGCGGAAGCCCTGGGCCAGCATGTCGTCCGGCGTGGCGCCGACCACCACGTGGTCGTGGTCCTTGACCGGCAGGCCAAGCAGCTCGTCGCGCACCGCGCCGCCGACTACATAAATCCGCATCATGGTCAGTGTCGTCAATCCGTATCGTCAGTCCGGCATTTCGGCGTCGTGCTTGGGCGCCGTTTCGGTTTCGGCCAGCGCCTCGGCCACCCAGCGCGCCACGGCCGGATGCGCCAGCACGCGCTGGCAGTAGGCGTCCAGCGCCGGCGCCAGCGACACGCCGTAGGTGCGGAAGCGCATCACCACCGGCGCGTAGTAGGCGTCGGCGATCGAGAAGTCGCCGAACAGGAACTGGTGGTGGCCGAAGCGCGACAGGCACTCCTCCCAGATCTCGCTGATGCGGCCGATGTCCGCCTGCGAGCCGTTGGTGCGGCCCTTGCCGGGGAAACTGGCGCGGATATTCATCGACATCGATTTGCGCAAGTCGGCGAAGCCGGCGTGCATCTCGGCGCAGACCGAACGGGCCATCGCGCGCGCGGCCACGTCCTGCGGCCACAGATGCAGCTCCTGGAACTGTTCGGCCAAATACTCGCAGATGGCCAGGCTGTCCCAGATCGTCATCTCGCCGGCCAGCAGCACCGGCACCCGGCCGCTGGCCGAATAGCCGCAGATGCGGTTGGCGGTGTCGGCCTGGTCGAGCAGCACGCGCACCTCCTGGAACGGGATGCCGAACGCGGTCATCGCCACCCACGGCCGCATCGACCACGACGAATAATTCTTGTTGCCGATGATGAGCGTCAGGCCCGGCTCGCGCGCGGTGGCCAGGGTTTGCGACAGGCTGGGATCGAGTTTGGTGGTCTGCATGATGCGTCCGTGGTGATGGTGTGGTCAGCGCGAGCCATAGCTCGATTCCTGTTCTTCCTCGCTGGTGTAGGAGCGCGGCGCGACGGTGCCGATGCGTGCCTTCAGCGATTGCGGACGGCCCTCGAACAGGGCCGCGTAGTAGGTGGCGTTCGACATCACGTTCTTGACGTAGGTGCGCGTCTCGTAGAACGGAATGGTCTCGATGAAGATGGCGCCGTCGATCGGTTTGGTCAACGTCGCGCGCCACCTGCGCGAGCGGCCCGGGCCCGCATTGTAGGCGGCCGTGGCCAGCACCTGCGAGCCGTCCATGTTCCCGAGCACCATGTTCAGGTAATTGGTGCCCAACATGATATTGGTGCGCACATCGGTCAGCATCTCCTGCGCGAAGTCGGCCAGGCCCATTTTCTTGGCCACCCAGCGCGCGGTCGACGGCATCACCTGCATCAGGCCCGACGCCCCCGCGTGCGATTGCGCGCCGAGGATGAAGCGCGATTCCTGCCGCATCAAACCATACACCCACGCCTTGTCGAGGCCCAGCGTCTGCGTGGCCGGATGCATGACGTCCAGGTGCGGCGACGGGAAGCGCTGCGTGTAGTCGACCTGGATGCGGGTGCGGTCCGAGGTGTTGACCATGCGGTCGAGGATATCGTTCTGGCGCGCGAATTCGGCGGCGGCCAGGTGTCCGCGCTCGCTCAGGCCGCGCAGGCCCCAGTTCCATTCGCGCGTGCCCTCGAACCGAAGGCGCATGCCGAAGAACTTGAGCGCGCGCTGGAAGTTGGGATTGCTGGCGATCGGCGCGATCTCGGCGGCGCTGATCGGCAAACCTGGCAGCGGAATCGTGATCAGCTGGCCGGTTTCCTCCAGCGCCAGCTGGCCGTAGAAATTGGGCTGGTCCGAGATGCCGCGGAACAGCCGCTCCGCCTCGCCGGTCGGGTGGTTGGTCACGCCGGCTTCGGCCATCAGCGCGCGGCCCAGCCAGTAGATCCACGCCGGATCGTCGCGCAGCGACGCCGGCATCGCCTGGATATTGGTCTTGACCTGGCGCCAGTCGCCGGCACGCAGCGCGATGCGGGTTTTCCACTGGATCTGGTCGATGGACAGCTTGGCGCCGTTCGAGCGCCGCCAGTAATCGGCGGTGTCGTCGCCCAGCGAATAGGACGCCTGCAGCGCGATCGCCGCCCAGCCCTCCTGGCGCTCCTGGGGAGTCAGTTTCGACGAGGCCTTCTCCAGCGCCAGCGCCGCCAGCTTGACGCTGGTCTTGGCCATGCGGCCGATGGCCACCACGTAGATCTCATGTTCGGTGCGGCCGCTGCCCGGCCCCTTGGCCAGCGCGAGGGCCGGCGTGTCGACCGCCTGCGCCGCTTTCTTTTCCGGCCCGCCCAGCAGGGCGGCCACGCGGCGCGCCTGTCCGGTGGCGTTGAATTCGCCGGCCAGGCGCAGTTGTTCGTACAGATCATCGGCGTTGAACTGGCCGGTCTGGAACAACGTGGCGATCAGGCCCGCGCATGGCTCGCCGTAGACGTTCGGGGATGTGAGCAGGGCGCGCGCCTCGTCGGCCACCTTCTGTCCCTTGAGCGCGCGCGATTGCAGCGCGTAGCATTTGACCTGGGTGTCGTCGTTGAGCACAAACAGCGGCAGCTGCTCGTCGAAGGTGGCCCAGTCGCGCTTGCGGCCCAGGTCCAGCAGCCAGTCGTTGCGCAAGCGGTCGACGATCGCCTGGCCTTCGTAGCGCTTCATGAAATCGCGGATTTCCGCGTGCGGGGCATCCTTCAGGCGCGATTTAAGCCGATAATAATCGACATACGAAGGAATGGAATAATTGGCGAGCCGGGCCGCGTAGAAATCCACCTTGGCCGCGTCGTCCTGGCGCACCGCGTCGCGCAGCAGCAGGAAGGCATCGTCCTCGCGGCGCGTCTCGGCGCCGATGTCCTCCGCCCTGGCCTGCGACATATAAACGGGGTTGAGCGCAACCCAGGCCACGACGGCGACGCCGGCAATCCATTTCGAAGCGGAAATCAATGTGCAACTCTCTCAGACAGTAAAAACGACTCGATGACCAGCGACCCTAGAATACCACGTGCCGAGATGGAACGAATAGCCCCGACCGCACCGGGCAAGGCCGATTTGCGCAAGCGCTTGCTGACGGCGCGCCGCGCGCTCGATCCGGCCACGCGGGCGGCGTGGGACCACGCGATCGGCGAGCAGTTGATCGCGTGG
>DATMSN010001211.1:0-5120 GCA_035565375.1 Duganella sp.
GCCGGCGCTGAAGGCCGCGACCGTGCCGCCATGCAGTTGCACCAGCCGCCGCACCAGCGACAGGCCGATCCCCAGGCCGCCGTCGGCGCGGTCGATGCCGCGCTGTCCCTGGTAGAACAGATCGAACACCTGTTGCTGCTCGGACGCGGCCATGCCGCGTCCGCTGTCGACCACGCCGATCCGGACCCGCCCGTCGATGCGGCGTGCGCTCAGCCGTATATCGCCGCCGTCCGGGGTGTACCTGGCGGCGTTGGTCAACAGGTTCGCCAGCGCCTGCGCCAGCCTCACGGGGTCGGCCTTCAACATCAGATCCGGCTCGGCCTCGACGGCGAGGCGGTGGCCGCGCGCGCGGATGTCGGCGCTGGCCAGCTCGGTCGCCTTGGCGATGATCTGGTTGGCGTCGATTGATTCCGGCTTCAACACGATCTTGTCCTGGGTGACGCGCGCGACGTCGAGCAGGTCGTCGACCAGGCGCACCAGGTGTTCGACCTGGCGCCGTATCAGGCTGCGTTCCTTGCCGGTCGTCTCGTCGCCGCGCCGTTCCATTAAATCGAGCGCCATCATGATCGGCGCCAGCGGATTGCGCAGCTCGTGGCCGAGCATCGCCAGGAACTGGTCTTTGTTGCGGTTGGTCGCGGTCAGCTCGTCGACCAGCTGTTCGCGCTCGTCATGGGCCCTCTTCAACACCTGGCGCGAGCGGACATGCTCGGTGATGTCGACCACGACCGCGATGATGGCCTCGACCGTGTTGTCGGAACCGGGCAGCGGTTCGAGGCTGAGCTTGAAGTACCGTTCGCCGCCCGCGCGCGCGTCTTCGTGCAGGCGGATCTCGTCGGTCGCGAACGCCTCGCCGCTGGCATGGACCTGTTGCAGCAGCCGATGGAAGGTCCCGCCGACAAACTCCGGAAACGCCGCCGCGTAGCTCATGTTGTGCAGGTCGTCCCGGCCCATCAGCGCCAGGTAGCGCCGGTTGACCAGTTCATGCCGGAAGCCGGGGCCGGCCAGCAGCGCCGCGGCCACGGGCGCCTGCAGCAACATCTGGTCGCGCTGCCTGAGGGCCATGTCCCGCTCATGGCGCTCGCTGGCGTCGCGCGTGAAGCAGCGCGTGTGGCGCAGGTGGCCTTCCTCGAAGTAGCCGTTCGAACTGATCACCACATCCTTGATGCCGCCGTCCTTGCAGCGCAGCCGCGCCGGCTCGTCGTGCAGCGTCAGGCCCCGCCGCAGCCGGTCGAGGATGCGGGCGATCACCGGCGCGTCGACGTGGAAGCGGGCGATGTGCTGGCCGATGTATTCGTCCCGGCTGTAGCCCAGCATGTCGAGTTCGGCCTTGTTGGCCCACAGGATGGCGCCATCGGCGCCGACGCGGTGGATGCCCTCGGCCGCGTTGTCGAGGAAATCGGCCAGGTCGTTGGCGCGCACGGCGGCCGTCTGCTCGGCCAGCTTGCGCCGCGCCACCTCGCCACCTCGCCATCGAGCGCCAGCGCCTTGCGTTCCAGCTCCAGCACCCGCAGCGCCGTGGACGAGGTGTCCACCTTGTGCGGATGCTGGTCCGAACAGGCGTGCGCATGCTCGCGGCACACCTGGTCGAAGGCATCGGCCAGCTCGACGGTGGGGAACAGGTTCCAGGCGTAGGCGCAGAACAAGGAAAATTCCACGGTGCGCGCCAGCTCGTTCCACAGCTTCTCCAGCTCGATCGCGGCGTGGTACAGGCCTTGAGCGCACAGCAGGGACACCATCTCGCCATAGGCATGCACCGGGCCCGGTTGCCGCGCGGCGGCACGGACCACGTCGCCGACGACGGCGTCGAACAGGCGCGGATCGGGCCTGTTGCCGACCATGAAACGGCGCAGCGTGGCGGCGGCGTCCAGCGCGATCAGCCTGTTTTGAGGGAAGTTTTGCGTGCTCCGCAGTAAGTCTTGCACGGCTTGCAGCCGCTCCGGCGTGCTGATGATGATGGCCGTGCCGCCATCGCGGACCTCGGCCAGATACGCTCCCACCTCGGCGCTCAAGGTCGCTTCGTCGTCGGAAAAACGCACGAAATGGTTGGGGTGGGGAACGTTATTCATGGAATCGCCGACGGCGTGGGAATTAAAGGTATTTAATTTACCATTATATAAGTGAACTGGTCGCGCTTGATTGAATGTTGCCGCCCCGATCAGGGTTTAAAGCCTGGCCGCGCGTCTATCCGGCGGCGATTTGTCCGACCGCCGCCGCCAGCTTGTCCAGCTGGGCCGGTTGGTGATCCCGGCGACCATTGTACCGTCACCGCGCCTTCCGTCTCGCTGGCGCGCACAACCGTTCTGTAACGCCCTGATCCGCACTGTCACAAACCCATTGCGCCGGGCACTTGCAATTGGGCATCCTGCTGACATCGACCGGTCCGGCCCGCCATCGACGGCGGCTCGGCGCCAGCGTCGAATCGATAATTAAAAATAATAGTGGGGAGACAATATGATGAAAGTCAGCATCGTCCGATGCGGGGGCTTGCGCGCCCGGCCACGCGGCGGCCTATGATGAAGACCAAGAAAATACACCGGATCGCGCTGCTGTTCAACGCCAACAAGACGTTCGACCGCGAGGTCATGTCCGGCATCGCCGGCTATCTGGGCGGCACGCGCGCGCCCTGGGACCTGTTTCTGGAGGAGGACTTCCGCCTGCGCCTGGCCGGCATCGGGCAGTGGCGCGGCGACGGCGTCATCGCCGACTTCGACGATCCGTCGGTGGCGGCGGCCCTGTCGCAATGCCGCGTTCCGGTGGTGGGGGTGGGCAGCTCGTATGCCTGCGACGCCGATTACCCGCGCGGCGTGCCGTACGTGGCGACCGACAATTTCAAGCTGATCAAGCTGGCGCACAGCCACCTGATCGATAGCGGGCTGCGCCGCTTCGCCATGTTCAGCCTGCCCAAGGCGATGGAGAACCGCTGGGCGCAGGAGCGCGAGCGCGCCTTCCGCACACTGATGCTGCGGGACGATATGGAGGTCGAGATCTTCCGGGGCTGCGGCACCAGCGCGCTGTCCTGGGACGCGGCGGTCCAACGCCAGACCGCCTGGCTGCACAGCCTGCCCAAGCCGGTCGGCATCATCGCCGTCACGGACGCGCGCGCGCGCCAGTTGTTGCAAGCCTGCCTGCTCGCCGGCATCAAGGTGCCGGAAGAGGTGGCGCTGATCGGCATCGACAACGATCCGCTGGTGCGCATGCTCACCAAGATTCCGCTCAGTTCGGTGATCCAGGGGGCGCCGGAGATGGGGCGCCGGGCGGCCCATCTGCTCGAGCGCATGCTGCACGGCGACCGCGTGGGCGAGGCCCGCGTGCTGGTGCCGCCGACCGGCATCAACGTGCTGGCATCGAGCCAGCACCAGCCGGCCATGCATCCGTACGTCATGCGCGCGCGCTACTTCATCGCCCGCTACGCCTGCCAGGGCATCAAGACCAACGACGTGGCCGACTACGTGGGCGTGTCGCGCTCCTCGCTCGAGGCGTATTTCCGCCAGGAGTTGGGATGCAGCGTGCACGACGAGGTGCTGCGCTTCAAGCTCGACGCCGCCAAGGGCGGCCTGGCCAGCGGCACGCGCACCATCGCCGACGTCGCCCTGGAGTGCGGTTTCGGCTCGACCCAGTATATGCACCTGGTGTTCAAGCGCGAGCTGGGCTTCACCCCGTGCGCCTACCGCGATTGGGCGCTGGGCGAAAGATTTACCACAACGAAGAGACAAGCATGAAGTTCATCAGATCTACCGTATTGGCGGCCGGCGTGATGGCGGCGCTGGCGTCCGCGTCGGCGGCCGAGATCGGCCTCACGATCGAGTCCGCCAAGCCGGGGCCGGTCATCAGCAAGTACGTCTACGGGCAGTTCGCCGAGCATCTGGGCACCGGCATCTACGGCGGCCTGTGGGTGGGGCCGGAGTCAAAAATCCCTAACACCCGCGGCTGGCGCAACGACGTCGTCGGCGCGCTCAAGGCCTTGCGGGTGCCGCTGGTGCGCTGGCCGGGCGGCTGCTTCGCCGACCAGTACCATTGGCGCGACGGCATCGGCCCGCGCGCCGGGCGGCCCGTGCGGGTCAACACCAACTGGGGCGGGGTGGAGGAGTACAACACCGTCGGCACCCACGAATTTTTCGAGCTGGTCGAGCAACTCGGCGCCGACGCCTATGTCAACGGCAATGTCGGTACCGGTTCCCCTCGGGAGATGGCCGAGTGGGTCGAGTACATGACGGCGGACGGCAAGTCGAGCCTGGCCAAGCTGCGCGCCAGCAACGGCCATCCGGCGCCGTTCAAGCTCGCCTTCTTCGGCATCGGCAATGAAGCCTGGGGCTGCGGCGGCAACATGAGCGTCGAGCACTACGCCGACGAGTACAGCCGCTACGCCACCTTCCTGCACCCGGGAGGGGGCAACAAGACGCAATTCATCGCCGCCGGCGGCCACGACGACGACACCAGCTGGAGCGACTATCTGAGCGCGAAAATACGCGTGGGCCGCTTCGACGGCATCTCCTTCCACTACTACACCTCGCCGGGCCCGGACGCGGCCGGCAAGTACGGCGCGACCGGTTTCGGCGAGGCCCAGTGGATCACCACGCTGAGCAACACGCGCCGCATGGACGATTTCATCGCCAGCAACGCCGCCAAGATGGACCTGCATGACAAGCAGAAGCGGCTGTCCTTCGCGGTCGACGAGTGGGGCACGTGGTACGACGCCGAGGCCGGCAGCAGGTCGGGCTTCCTGGTCCAGCAGAACTCGCTGCGCGACGCCATGGTGGCCGCGCTCAATTTCAACATCTTCCACGCCCACGCCGACCGCGTGCGCATGACCAGCATCGCGCAGATGGTCAATGTGCTACAGGCCATGATACGCACCGACGGCGACAAGATGGTGCTCACGCCCACCTACCACGCGTTCCGCATGTACGTGCCGTTCCAGGACGCCACCTCGTTGCCGGTCAAGCTGGAGCACAATCCGCAATACGCGTTCGGCGGCCTGGCCATCCCCGCCGTCAGCGCCTCCGCCGCGCGCGGCAAGGACGGCAAGTTGTATCTGGCGCTGGTCAACACCAATCCGAAGGAGGGGGCCGACGTCGCCGTCAGCGTCGCCGGCGGCGAGGCCGGCGCGGCGTCCGGCACGG
>DATMSN010001212.1:0-4212 GCA_035565375.1 Duganella sp.
CCCGGCCGGGTCCAGCAGGGGCAGCAACTGCGCCGCCACCTCGCGCATGCTCTGCGGTTTGATCGCCAGCACGATCACATCGGCCGCGCCGAGGGCGGCGTCGGCGGCGGCGGCGGTGGTCACGCCGTATTGCTGCCGCAGGTTTTCCAGCGACGCCGGATTCGGGTCGACCACGTGGATGTTGGCGCCGTCGGTGAGCTTGCCGGCCAGGCCGGCGATCAACGCGGAGGCCATGTTGCCGCCGCCAATAAATGCAATCTTCATATCAAGCCTTGTAAGTTCGTGATCCAAAAATGGCGCTGCCGACGCGCACGATGGTCGCGCCCTCGAAGATCGCCGCGCGCAGGTCGGCCGACATGCCCATCGACAGCGTATCGAGCGCCAAGCCGTCGGCGCGCAGCTGCTCGTACAACCGCCGCAGCGGCGCGAACGCCGCGCGCTGCCGGTCGAATTCCAAGGCCGGCTCGGGGATCGCCATCAGGCCGCGCAACGTCAGATTCGGCAGCGCCGCGACCTTGTGGGCCAGCGCCGCCACCTCGTCCGGGGCGACGCCGCTCTTGCTGGCCTCGCCGCTGATATTCACTTGCAAACAGATCTGCAGCGGCGCCATGCCGGCCGGCCGCTGCTCGGACAGGCGCTGCGCGACCTTTTCGCGCTCGACGGTGTGGACCCAGTCGAAGTGCTCGGCGATGGGCCGCGTCTTGTTGCTCTGGATCGGCCCGATGAAGTGCCACTCCAACCGAGTAGTTGCGACCATCGGCTGGGCGCGCAGCGCCGCCATCTTGTCGAGCGCCTCCTGCAGATAATTCTCGCCGAACGCCCGCTGGCCGGCCTGGACCGCCTCGAGCACGGCTTCCGGACCGAAAGTCTTGGACACGGCCAGCAAGCGCACGTCCTGCGGAGAGCGGCCGGATTCTTGAGCGGCGGCAACGATAGTCGCGGTGATTGCTTGCAAGTTTTGGGGGATCGGGGACATAATCATCGAGTAAAAGACAGCGGTAAGCGTCATCACACCAACGCCAGGCAGGGATTATAAATGGACATCTCCGAACTTCTCGCATTCTCCGTCAAGAACAAGGCCTCGGACTTGCACCTGTCGGCCGGGCTGCCGCCGATGATACGGGTGCACGGCGACGTGCGGCGCATCAATCTGCCGCCGCTCGAGCACAAGGACGTGCACGGCATGATCTATGACATCATGAACGACGGCCAGCGCAAGGCGTACGAGGAGATGCTGGAGGTCGACTTCTCGTTCGCCATTCCGGGGCTGGCGCGGTTCCGCGTCAACGCCTACAACCAGGAGCGCGGCGCCTCGGCGGTGCTGCGCACGATCCCGTCGAAGATCCTCAGCCTCGAGGAGCTCAACGCGCCGAAGATCTTCGCCGAGTTCGCGCTCAAGCCGCGCGGCCTGGTGCTGGTGACCGGGCCGACCGGCTCGGGCAAATCGACGACCTTGGCGGCGATGGTCAACCACCTCAACGAAAACGAGTACGGCCACATCCTGACGATCGAGGACCCGATCGAGTTCGTGCACGAATCGAAGAAATGCCTGATCAACCAGCGCGAGGTGGGACCGCACACGCTATCGTTCAACAACGCGCTGCGCTCGGCGCTGCGGGAGGACCCGGACGCGATCCTGGTCGGCGAGCTGCGCGACCTCGAAACGATCCGGCTGGCGTTGTCGGCGGCCGAGACGGGCCACCTGGTGTTCGGCACCTTGCACACGTCGTCGGCGGCCAAGACGATCGACCGCATCGTCGACGTCTTCCCGGCCGACGAAAAGGAGATGGTGCGGGCGATGTTGTCGGAATCGCTGCAGGCGGTGATCTCGCAAACGCTGCTCAAGACCAAGGATGGCGCGGGACGGGTGGCGGCGCACGAGATCATGGTCGCCACGCCGGCGATCCGCAACCTGATCCGCGAATCGAAGATCGCGCAGATGTACTCGGCGATCCAGACCGGCAGCAACGTCGGCATGCAAACGCTGGACCAGAACCTCACGGACCTGGTGCGGCGCAACGTCATCTCCGCCGCCGCGGCGCGCAGCGCCGCCAAAACCCCCGACAACTTCCCCGGCTAAAACAAGGGGGTCAAGTCTGTCATTCGTACACGAGTTCTACCGTAACGTTGTAGAGCCCGTGTCCGAATGACAGACTTGACCCCGTCCTGAAGGAACAATCATGGAACGCGACCAGGCCTCCAAATTCATGTTCGATCTGCTGAGGTTGATGACCAGCAAAAAAGGCTCGGACCTGTTCATCACCGCCGGCTTTCCGCCGGCGATCAAGATCGACGGCAAGATGACGCCCGTGTCGTCCCAGGCGCTGACCGCCGCCCATACCGTCGACCTGGCCCGCTCCATCATGAACGATAAGCAGACCGCGTCGTTCGAACTGACCAAAGAAGCCAACTTCGCCATCAGCCCCGGCGACCTGGGCCGCTTCCGGGTGTCGGCGTTCGTGCAAATGAGCTCGGTCGGCATGGTGCTGCGGACCATCACCAGCGATATCCCCAAACTCGACGACCTCGGCCTGCCCGAGGTGCTCAAGGAGGTCGTCATGGCCAAGCGCGGGCTGGTGATCATGGTCGGCGCCACCGGCTCCGGCAAGTCGACCACCTTGGCGGCCATGGTCAACCACCGCAACGAGCACAGCTACGGCCACATCATCACCATCGAGGACCCGGTCGAGTACGTCCACCCGCACAAGAACTGCATCATGACCCAGCGCGAGGTCGGCGTCGACACCGACGACTGGGCGGTCGCGCTGAAAAACACGCTGCGCCAGGCCCCCGACGTGATCCAGATCGGCGAGATCCGCGACCGCGAGACCATGGACCACGCGATCGCCTTCGCCGAGACCGGCCACCTGTGCCTGGCCACCCTGCACGCCAACAGCGCCAACCAGGCGCTCGACCGCATCATCAACTTCTTCCCCGAGGAGCGCCGCCAGCAGCTGCTGATGGACCTGTCGCTGAACCTCAAGGGCATGATCTCGCAGCGCCTGATCCCGCGCAAGGAGGCCAAGGGCCGCGCGGTGGCGATCGAGATCATGCTCAATTCGCCGCTGATCTCGGACCTGATCTTCAAGGGCCAGGTCCACGAGATCAAGGAGTTGATGAAGAAGTCGCGCGAGCTGGGCATGCAGACGTTCGACCAGTCGCTGTTCGATTTGCACGAAGCCGATATCATCACGTACGAGGACGCGCTGCGCAACGCCGATTCCGTCAACGACCTGCGGCTGGCTATCAAGCTGGAAGGCAAGGCCGCCAAGAACCGCGACCTGTCGGCCGGCACCGAACATCTCGGCATCATCTGAAAAAGGAACCATCCATGAGTACCGTCTTCGACCTCACCGCCGACAGCCTGGCGGGCGCCGCCGTCGACCTGCGCCAATACCAGGGCCAGGTCCTGCTGATCGTCAACACCGCCAGCAAGTGCGGCTTCACCCCGCAGTACCAGGGCCTCGAGCAAGTCTACCAACAGTTCAAGGACAAGGGCGTGACCGTGCTCGGCTTCCCGTGCAACCAGTTCGGCGCCCAGGAGCCGGGACAGGCCGAGGAGATCGGCGCCTTCTGCGAGAAAAACTACGGCGTCACCTTCCCGCTGTTCGCCAAGATCGACGTCAACGGCGAGCGCGCCCATCCGCTGTTCGTCAAACTGAAAAAGGATGCGCCCGGCATCCTCGGCACCGAGGCGATCAAATGGAATTTCACCAAATTCCTGATCCGCAAGGATGGCACCGTCTTCAACCGCTACGCGCCGGCCACCAAGCCGGAGGAACTGGTGGCCGACATCGAAAAGCTGCTGGCCGAATAAAATCCACCAGGACTTGTCTAGTACATCACGTAAATTCTGCAAAGGTTTTCTGAAAAACGTGCTTGCGGTTAACTTTTCGGTAATAATGACCCTTGGTCCTTTCCAATCGAATCAGTTACCTATGTCCGTGTTTGGAAAACTATTGTCGCCGTGGCTACGGATGGGAATGTATTCCCGGCTGTTCGTGCCCATTTTCATCATCATCGCGATGGTGGTGGGCGTGCGCTACACGCTGCTGTTCCAGGGCGAGACCGCCACCGCCAACGCCCGCTATCAACAGGATGCCAGCGACATCGGCATCCATCTGCACAAGGCGCTGCTGCCGGCGCTGACCACGCCCGACCGCGCCGCGCTCGACGACACGCTGTCCGACGCGCTGCTGCTCAGTCCCGATC
>DATMSN010001213.1:0-2928 GCA_035565375.1 Duganella sp.
GGTTGAAGCAGCCGGTCGGCGCTTTCGCCAGCCTCAGCCGGCCGAAGTCACTGCCGCGGTGGCTGGCTAAGAAGCCTCGGGCTCGCGCTGCAGCGCAGTGTCGGTATGGGGAATGGGCGCGGTGAGGATCTGCGCCAGCCAGTGATCGAGCGTGTCGCCCGATGGCCGTGCCGGGCGATGGCCGCCGGGCGAGGGTTGCGCGGCGCTTTCCGTGCGGCGCGTGATGGGCCCCACCTCGTCGGGAAACCATCTGAAGATGCTGAGCTGGCTCTTGTAGCCGTCACCCTGGCGCACGAACAGAAACCCCTGCTGCGCGTTGCCTTCCGCATCGACCGGGACACCGGCGGCACGCAGGGCCGTGACCCTTGCACCTGTGTCCATGTCGCGCGGCAGCTTCAAGGTGATGGTTGCGTTGTGGACCATTCGTCTCGCCATGTTCTTACCCTCATGCTTTCTTGTGGCTCGCTGACTCGAAAAGCTTTCCCAGGGGCCCGCGCTTATTTGTGAGGGAGGCGCGGGCCTCCCGGAACTTCATTGCGCTACCGCTTACTTGTCGTGATGCAGGTAGCTCGCCTGCTTCGGCAGCAGCAGGCTCACGGTGAAGGCGACGACCATCATGGCCGTCACGTACCAGTAGAAGTACGACTCGTGCCCGATCGACTTCAGGCCCAGCGCCACGTACTCGGCGCTGCCGCCGAAGATCGCGTTGCCCACCGCGTACGACAGGCCCACGCCGAGCGCGCGGATCTCGGGCGGGAACATCTCCGCCTTCACGATGCCGCTGATCGAGGTGTAGAAGCTCACCACCGCCAGCGCGAGGGTGATCAGGGCGCCGGCCACCAGCGGGCTGCTGACGTTCTGCAGGTTGCTCAGCACCGGCACCGTCATCAGCGCGCCAAGGGCGCCGAACAGCAGCATGTTGCTGCGGCGGCCGATGCGGTCAGACAGCGCGCCGAACAGCGGCTGCATGCACATGTAGATGAACAGGCAGGCCGTCATCACGTTGCTGGCGGTCTTGATCGACATGCCGGCCGAGTTCACCAGGTACTTCTGCATGTACGTGGTGAAGGTGTAGAAGATCAGCGAGCCGCCGGCCGTGTAGCCGAGCACGGTGATGAAGGCGGCGCGGTGGTTCTTGAAGATGCCCGCCAGCGTGCCGGCCTCCTTGTTCTTGCTGTCCTCGGGCTTGATGGTTTCGTGCAGCGTGCGGCGCAGCATCAGCGACACCAGCGCGGCGATGGCGCCGATCACGAACGGCACGCGCCAGCCCCAGGCCTTCAGTTCGGCCTCGCTCAAGAACTGCTCCAGCACCACCACCGTCAGCACGGCCAGCAGCTGGCCTCCGATCAGCGTCACGTACTGGAACGACGAGAAGAAGCCGCGCTGGCCGCGCAGCGCGACCTCGCTCATGTAGGTGGCCGTGGTGCCGTACTCGCCGCCCACGGACAGGCCCTGGAACATGCGGATGACCAGCAGCAGGATCGGCGCGGCCACGCCGATGCTGGCGTAGGTCGGCAACACCGCGATCGCCAGCGAGCCGGCGCACATCATCAGCACCGAGATGATCATCGAGCGCTTGCGGCCGACCCGGTCGGCGATGCGCCCGAACATCCAGCCGCCGATCGGCCGCATCAGGAAGCCCACCGCGAACACGGCGGCCGATTTCAGGAATTCGGTGGTCGGGTTGCCGCTTGGGAAGAACTGGCTGGCGAAATAGATCGATGCGAACGAATAGACGTAGAAGTCGAACCATTCGACCAGATTACCGGACGACGCGCTGATGATGGCGAACACCCGCTGGCGTTTCTCCTCGGGTGTGTAGTGCGGCAGTTCGGTGGCGGTCATGCGGGTTCCTCGCGAAAATGGTTGAATTCTTCTGGTGCGCGGCGGCTGTTGAACGGCCGCAATGTTGCTGCGGATTGTAAAGTATCCCGGCCGAACCCGTGTGCGCGATACGGAGCCGGGGCCTAGCCGTGGCCGGCCCCGCGTTTCCACAGGCACAACGTGGCGACGTGCGCGGCGTCGGGCCGCTGGAAGTGGATGGTGTGGCGGGTTCCGGGCGGCAAGTCGGGCCCGAGGTCCTCGCACAGGCGGAAGTGCATGCGGCGCGCCGCCACATCGATTCGTTCGAGCTCGAGCGCGTCGAAGTCGAAGTAGCGCCGCACCGCGCCGTGCACCGCCTTGAAAAAGCTTTCCTTGGCCGAGAACAGCAAGGTCAACGGAACGTTGCGGCCGAGCGTATGCTCGAACGCGGCCAGGTAGCGCGTCTCGTCGGCGCTGGCGACGACGCCGCCCACCTCGCGCGCGCCGTCGTCGCCGAGCACCGTTTCGATATCGAGCCCGACGCCGCGATACCCGCTTGAGACCGGCAGGACGACCGCTCCGGCCAGATCGGCCGCGTGGGTGATGCTGCCCACCAGGTCCGCCGGCCACAGCGGTTCACGCATGGGGCCGATACCGATCTGGGGCGCGTCGCGGCCCGGCAGGCGGATCGCCGCGCGCGCACAAACGGCCGTGGAAGAACTCCGCCCGCCGTTTGGGCACGGAGCCGGCGATCTGGGGCGGACAGTCGATGCCGGCCAGGCGGAAGCCGCCGGCGTCGATCGGCGCCGGCGCTGGCGCGAAATGGACGCACGCCACGGCCAGCGTGGTCGCGTGGTCGACGGGCCACTGCATGATGTACACATTTTCCGGTGATGGGACGCTCATTAAAATCAGCCTTGCGCGGTCGGTGTTGTGAGACCGGCCATCTTACCGGATGAGCGGGCGTGGCGGTGGCGGGGTGGGGCATGCTATCGTGTTGACATATAAACCACCGCATCGCGTCGAAGAAAGGTCCCATGCACCGATACCACCGAGGAGTACAACCGTGACGCCGTTCCAGGGCGCGCTGGCGCTGGCGCTGCTGGCGCTGATGGCGCCGGCCGC
>DATMSN010001214.1:0-2841 GCA_035565375.1 Duganella sp.
CATCGGCACGATGCCGGCGGCCACCGCCGCCGCGCTGCCGCCGCTCGAACCGCCCGCGCTGTGGTCAAGATTCCACGGGTTGCGGGTTGGCCCGTTGAACAGCGATTCGGTGGTGGTGCTGAACGCCATTTCCGGCGACGCCGTCCTTCCCAGCGTCACCAGGCCGGCGCGCTTGAAATGCCGCATCAGGTTGGAGTCAGCGGCGGCGACATGGCCCGCCGCGATGCGGCTGCCGAGTTCCACCCGTTTGCCGGCCATCGTGATGGCGACATCCTTGATCAGGAAGGGAACGCCCGCGAAGGCGCCGCTGGCGCCGCCCGCGTCGGCCATGTCGCCGGACCAGTGCTCGATCACGGCGTTGATGCGCGGATTGACCTCGCCGATCGCCTGGATCGCGACGGTTTGCAGTTCCTTGCCGCTCACGTCACCCTTTGCCACCAGTGCGGCCAGGCCCAGGGCGTCGTAGCGCACGTATTCCGAAAGTTTCATATCGATCCCTTAAACATTCAAAAGATACCGGTCGGTATCATTGGTTTATGGGATAATGATACCGAACGGTATCTCTGTCAAGAAAATTCCCGGAGTCGTCATGAACGTAGAAAAACAGTCCATTCGCGATCGGTTGTTCGACGCCGCGTCCCAGTTGTTTTATGCCGAAGGCATACGCGGCGTCGGCGTGGAGGCGATCGCCAAGGCGGCGCGGACCACCAAAATGGGGCTATACCGCCATTTCGAGTCGAAGGACGTCCTGATCACCGAATGGGTGCGTCAACTGGTGGCGCAGTACGCGGCGGTGATGGACGGCCTGGAGGCGCGTCATCCGGACGATGCGCGCGGCCAGTTGATGGGCTTTGCGGAGTTCATCGCCGACGATGTGGTGCGCGCCTCTTACCGTGGCTGCCCGTTCATCAACACCATCGCCGAGCTGCCCGACGCCGACCATCCGGCGCGCCAACTGATCGAGGCGCACAAGGTGCTCCAGTTGCGCCGCATCGGCGCGTTGTGCGCCAAGGCGGGCTTGGCGGAACCCAAGCAGGCGGCCATCCATTTGACCTTGCTGCTCGAGGGCGCGCAGACGGCCGCGCAAAACGGATCGGTGCCGCGTCTGCGCGAAAATTTGCTCAAGCTGGCCGAGATGGTGCTCAATGCGGTCTAGCGTCGTGAAATCACATTATTCATTTGATGATTTTTAGCCCGGCCGTTAAGCTGGGGGCCTGTTTGGATCGGGATTAAAAAATATGGGACAAATCTACCTGGTGCGCAGCGGCCAAGCTTCCTTCGGCAGCGCCAATTACGATCAGCTATCGGAGCTGGGTTACGAGCAGGCGCGCTTGCTGGGAGGGTGGTTCGCCCAAGGCGGGCAGCCGTTCCATCGGATGATCACCGGCGGCATGGCGCGGCACCACCAGACCGCCGACGCCTGTCTGGCGCAGCTCGCACGGGCGCAGATCGAAGGGGCCGAGTGTCTTACCGACGAGGGCTTCGCGGAGTTCGATCATCATGAGGTGATGCTGCGGCATTGCCGGGAGTTTGCCGATCCCGGTACTTTTCAGGAGTTGCTGGCCAGGTCTTCCGATCCCCAGCGTGCGGCGGAGCAGTTGTTCCGGGCCGCGATGCAGCGCTGGATGACAGGTTGGCACGACGATCAATACGCCGAAGCGTGGCCCGATTTCCGCCGCCGCGTGGTGTCCGCGCTGGAGCGGCTCGATCAGCCGGACAGCAAGCGGACCACTATCGTTTTCACTTCCAGCGGCGTGATCGCGACGTTGATGCAGCACGTGCTGGGGTTCCAGGATTATCAGGTGATGGAGATGACGTGGAAGCTGGCCAATTGCGCCGTCACCAGGTTGCTGCATC
Organism: Duganella sp.; assembly: GCA_035565375.1. Lineage (GTDB taxonomy): Bacteria > Pseudomonadota > Gammaproteobacteria > Burkholderiales > Burkholderiaceae_D > Rugamonas. The sequence continues at coordinate 1,858 of DATMSN010001214.1, forward strand.
GTCCGGGCGAATTCGGCCTCGGTTACCTGAATAATTATTCGCACCTTGAACAGCCGGGCCAACCCGGCGCCGTGACGTACCGCTGAGTGACGAGACCTCGGCACCACCACGGAACCACGTAGGGCGGATTAGCGCAGCGTAATCGGCCAATGCATGCGTTTCGACGGCGCCCGCATTGGCCGATTACGGCGTTCCGCCTCTTAACGCCTACCGGCAGGTAGGCGGTCCCTTCGATGGGCCCCCGGGGCGGATTGGCGGGCCTCACCCGCTAATCCGCCCTACGAGAGCCGGGCATCCGGATCAGACCGGGTGAAAATGGGTCATCCACCCTGGCCAAAGAGTGGCACCGTACAGAAAAAAAAACCCGCTCCAGGTCATACTGGCGGCTTACACCATTTATGAAAGTCTTTGGTATAATTTCATTGAGTTTCGGCAATTTCCTTTGCCGGCGACCTGCGGCCAAGGAGGGTGATGATGGAACGGGTAGTGGTGGTCGGCGCCTCCGCGGGAGGTATTCCGGCGCTGGAGGCGATCTGCGCGGAGCTGCCTCCGGACTTCGCCGCGCCCATGCTGATCGTCATGCACGTGCCGCCGCAAGGCAATGACCTGGTCGCTATCCTCGCCAAATGCTGCCGCCTGCCGGTATCGCACGCCATCGACGGCCAGTACGCCGAAGCCGGCACCATCCTGGTCGCCGCCCCGGGCCTGAACCTGACCATCGTCAACGAAGACGGCAAGGCGCGCGTCAAACTGGCCGACGGCGGCAATCCCAATCTGATGCGTCCCGCCATCGATCCCTTGTTTCTGTCGGCCGCCGAGGCGTTCCAGCACCGGGTGGTGGGCATCGTGCTATCCGGTTTCCTCGACGATGGCACGGAAGGCCTGCGCGCCATCAAGGCCGCCGGCGGTGCCGCCATCGCGCAAGACCCGCTCGACGCGCTGTGCCCGGACATGCCGGCCAACGCGATCCGCCAGGTGGCGGTC
>DATMSN010001215.1:0-7518 GCA_035565375.1 Duganella sp.
GGCGGCCGTCATGGCGGCCAGTTGGATGGTGCGATGTTTCATGGTGGTCTCCAGATATTGTCGTTTTGCTCTGCTGTTTTGTTGAGCAGGTACGCCATTATTCATCGAACACGGATTTAATGCAATCGATTGCATAGATGCACCGCAATATGTTTTAGCGGCAATTAAACCCCAGGGGAACAAGTAAAAATCAGTAGAATTCCCTGTCGAACGACAGTTTTATGCTGCGATGCAGCACAATATTCATGCAATCGGTTGCAAAAATAAGACAGTCAAGAATGCAGATGGCCGCCTAAGTCGGCGGCCATCGCATCAGACGGTACGGCTGCTCGATCGCACCACCAGCCTGGTGGGCAACTGCAGCGACGGCGACGGCCGCCCCTCGACCAGCTCCAGCAGCGACGCCACCAGCGCCCGGCCGGCCTCGCGGATCGGCTGCTGCACGGTGGTCAGCGGCGGATGGAAGTAGGTCGACAGCTCGATGTCGTCGTAGCCGACCACCGCCACCTGCCCCGGCACGAACAGGCCGTGCTCGCGCATCGTGTTAATCGCGGTCATGGCCAGCAGGTCGCTGCCGGCGAAGATGGCGTCGAACGGCACGCCGCGCGCCAGCAGCTGCTCGACCGCCTCGCGCCCGCCCTCGGGCAGGAACGACACCGACACCTGCAGCGCCGGATCGACCTCGATGCCGGCCTTCTCCAGCGCGCGGCGGTAGCCGGCGTAGCGCTGCCCGACCTCGGGCAGGTTGATATCGCCGAAGAAGGCGATGCGCTTGCGGCCCTCCTCCAGCAGATGGGTAGCGGCCAGCTCGCCGCCGGTCAGGTTGTCGCCGCCGACGGTGCAGTACAACTGCTGCGGCAATTGCGCGCCCCACACCACGATCGGCACATGGCGCGCCGCCAGCTGGTTCAGTTGTTCGTGGTGGCGCCACTGGCCGATCAACACGATGCCGATCACGCGGCCGGTGTCGAACGGCCCGGCCGCCGCGTCGAGTTCCTCGGCGTTGACGCGCGAGACCAGCATGTCGAAACCCTGCTCGGTGAGGGCGTCGGCCAGGCTGCCCAGCATGCCGAGGAAGAACGGATCGGACAGGTGCTGGCGCGTGGTCGGGTCGTACGGGATCACCACGCCGACGGTGCGGTTCTGCTTCATGCGCAGGTTCTGCGCGCCGATGTTGATGGTGTATTTGAGCGAGCGCGCCAGCTCCATGATGCGCACGCGGGTCTCCTCGCTGACCAATTTGCTGCCGGCCAGCGCGCGCGAGACCGTGGACGTGGACACGCCGGCCAGCCGCGCGATGTCGGCCATTTGCAAACGCCGCTGCTGGGCGGCGTGGTCCGCGTCGGGCGGAGGCGTCTTCGGCATGGCGGACGTCAAGCCGATGGCACGGTGTCTTTGAACGACTGTCGCTCCGACAGTTTATCGAACAACTTGGCCAGGTTGGCGTGATCGTCGCGCCAGGTGATCTCCGGGAAGCGGAACGACAGCCAGCCCAGGGTGCAGCCGACCGCCACGTCGGCCAGCGAGTAGTTCTTGCCGGCGCAGTAGGCCGACTCGCCCAGCTTTTCCGACAACGCCGCCAGGCCGAGGTGGACCTTGCGCATCTGGCGCGCGATCCAGTCCTCGCTCTGCAGCTCGATCGGGCGCTGGGTGCGCTCCAGGCGCACGGTGATGGCGGCGTCGAGCATGCCGTCGGCCAGCGCCTCCCAGCACTTGACGTCAGCGCGGTCGCGCCCGTTCGGCGGCAGCAACTTGCACACCGGCGTCAAGGTGTCCAGATATTCGACCATCACGCGCGAATCGATCATGACGCTGCCGTCCTCCATGACCAGGCTGGGCACCTTGCCCAGCGGGTTCAAGGTGCTGATGATCGTATCGGGCGCCCACACGTTTTCCAGCTCGAACTGGTAGTCGAGCTTTTTTTCGGCCAGGACGACGCGAACTTTGCGGACATAAGGACTGGCGAGGGAACCGATAAGTTTCATGGATGCATGGAGTAGAAGGTCAGCGGACAGTATAACATCGGCGGGGTCGGGGGCCGCCAATGGTAAAATCACGTTTTTGCTCCTTCAACTTCGCCCCTCGATCATGACCACACCTGCTTACTCCACGCTGTCGGCGCTGTCGCCGCTGGACGGCCGCTATGCCGGCAAAACCGACCTGCTGCGCCCCATCCTGTCCGAATCGGGCTTCATGCACCACCGCGTCAAAGTGGAAATCTCCTGGCTGCAGGCGCTGTCGCTGGCCGGTTTCGCCGAGATCAAGCCGTTTTCGGCCGCCGGCACCGCGCTGCTCGACAAGATCGCCAACGAGTTCCAGGAAAGCGACGCCGCCCGCATCAAGGAAATCGAAGCGGTCACCAACCACGACGTCAAGGCCGTCGAATACTGGCTCAAGGAACAGGTCAAGGACGTGCCGGAGCTGGTCGCGGCCTCCGAGTTCATCCACTTCGCCTGCACCTCGGAAGACATCAACAACACCTCGCACGGCATGATGCTCAAGGCCGCGCGCGACAACGTCATGCTGCCGTCGCTGCGCAACGTCATCGCCCGCCTGACCGAGATCGCCACCGTCAACGCCGACGTGCCGATGCTCTCGCGCACCCACGGCCAGACCGCCAGCCCGACCACGCTGGGCAAGGAGATGGCCAACGTCGTCGCCCGCCTGCAGCGCGCCATCAAACGCATCGAACAGGTCGAAATCCTCGGCAAGATGAACGGCGCGGTCGGCAACTACAACGCCCACCTGTCGGCCTACCCGTCGTTCGACTGGGCGGCGTTCTCCAAGGACGTCATCGAGACGCGCCTGGGCCTGGTGTTCAACCCGTACACCATCCAGATCGAACCGCACGACTACATGGCCGAATTGTTCGACGCCTTCGCCCGCGCCAACACCATCCTGCTGGACTTGAACCGCGACATCTGGAGCTACGTCTCGCTCGGTTACTTCAAGCAAAAGACCAAGGCCGGCGAGATCGGCTCGTCGACCATGCCGCACAAGGTCAACCCGATCGACTTCGAGAACTCCGAAGGCAACCTGGGCCTGGCCAACGCCGTGCTCAAGCACCTGTCCGAGAAGCTGCCGGTGTCGCGCATGCAGCGCGACCTGACCGACTCGACCGTGCTGCGCAACATCGGCGTCGGCCTCGGCTACACGCTGCTGGCCTACGACAGCTGCCTGCGCGGCCTCAACAAGCTGGAAGTGAACCACGCGCGCCTGGCCGCCGACCTCGACGCCAACTGGGAAGTGCTGGCCGAGCCGGTGCAAACCGTGATGCGCCGCTACGGCATCGAGAACCCGTACGAACAGTTGAAGGAACTGACGCGCGGCAAGGGCATCTCCAAGGACGCGCTGCGCGAGTTCATCACCGGCCTGGCCATTCCGCAGGACGCCAAGGACCTGCTGCTGGCGATGACGCCGGCCAACTACATCGGCATCGCCCCGGCCCTGGCCAAAGCCATCTGATGTAACGGCAAGATGTCATACACTAGCCTCCGCGACGCCAGTCCCGGGGGCTTTTTTATTGCCCGCCAACACGCGCAGCGTTTCTTTGGTATATTAGTCCTAACACGTACTATTTCTGGAGCACTCTACAATGCAACGCTATACCAAGACCGCGATGTTGCTGCACTGGCTCATCGCGCTGATGATCGTCGCGGCCTTCTTCCTCGGCGTGACGATGACCGACATCCCCGGCTTCACGCCGACCAAGCTCAAATACTTCTCCTGGCACAAATGGCTGGGCGTGACGGTGCTGGCGCTGGCGGCGGTCCGTCTGCTGTGGCGCCTGGCGAACCGGCCGCCGGCGCCGCTGGTGAGCATCCCGCCGTGGCAGCACAAGGTCGCCGACGGCGTGCACTACCTGCTGTACTTCCTGATGTTCGCCGCGCCGATCTCCGGCTACCTGTACGGCAGCGCGGCCGGCGTGCCGGTGGTGTATCTGAAACTGATCCCCTTGCCGGCCATCATCGGCCCGGACCCGGAACTTAAGGCCATCTTAAAAACCGTTCATTACGTTTTGGTCATGACGATGGCGGGCGCCGTGGTCGCCCACGCCCTGGCCGCCCTGAAGCATCACTTTATCGACCGCGACATCACGCTCAAGCGCATGCTGCCGTAACCCCACCCTACCGGAGCCCCAATGAAAACCATGAAAAAACTCGCCCTCGTCTCCCTGATGGGTGTCGCCCTGGCCGCCAGCGCCGCCGTGCTGAAAGCCGATCCGGCCAAGAGCTCGGTCTCGGCCACGTTCAAGCAAATGAACGTGCCGATCGAATCGAAGTTCAAGAAATACGCGGTCGCCATCGACTACGACGCCGCCAAGCCGGACGCCTCCAAGGCCACGGTGGAAGTTGAAACGGCCAGCCTCGACATGGGCGACCCGGAGTACAACAAGGAAGTGGCCAAGAAAGAATGGTTCAACTCCGCCCAGTTCCCGAAAGCGACCTTCGTTTCGAGCGCCATCAAAAGCGCCGGCGCGGGCAAGCTCACCGTCACCGGCAAGCTGACCATCAAGGGCAAGGCCACCGACATCACCTTCCCGCTGACGGTCAAGACCGAGGGCGGCAAGCAAGTGTTCGACGGCGCGCTGCCGATCAAACGCCTGGCCTACAACATCGGCGAAGGCGAATGGAAGGACACCGGCATGGTGGCCGACGACGTCACGATCAAGTTCCACGTCGTCGCCGGCCAATAAACGTTTGATTATCCACACAGGGAGACACACCACATGAAATTGCAGATCCTGATCGCCACCTTGCTGGCCGCCTCGGCCACGTCGGCCATCGCCGCCACCTACACCGTCGATCCGTCGCACACCTTCCCGAGCTTCGAGGCCGACCACATGGGGCTGTCGGTCTGGCGCGGCAAGTTCAACAAGACAACCGGCACGGTCACGATGGACCGCGCGGCCAAGACCGGCGCGCTGGACCTGGCGATCGACCCGGCCTCGATCAATTTCGGCTTCGACAAGATGGACAGCCACGCGCGCGGCCCGGACATGTTCAACGTCGAGAAATTCCCGACGATCACCTACAAGAGCAAATCGTTCAAGTTCGACGGTGAGCAGTTGGTGGGCGTCGACGGCGAGTTGACGATGCTGGGCGTGACCAAGCCGGTCGCGCTCAAGGTCAACAAGTTCAAGTGCATCATGCACCCGCGCTACAAGAAGGAAGTGTGCGGCGCCGACGCCACGGCCGAGTTCAAGCGCAGCGATTTCGGCCTGAACTACGGCCTGCCGAACTTCTCGCCGGAGGTCAAGCTGGCGATCCAGATCGAAGCCATCAAAGCCGACTAAACCTTCTGCCGGCCCCGTCCGATCCTGCGTTCCCCATCGGGGCGCAGGATTTTTTTTCGCCCGGATGTGAGGATTGGCGAGAATTCGCTTTAAAAAACCATGTAATACTATGCGATTGGCAACGTTAATAATTCCCTTCTCGCAAAGGAAAATTATGTTTGTTTGCACCGCGCATCGCTAGTCCGCCCCATTTCACTCCCTCGACGACCGGATATCCTTCGATAATTATATCGAAGGGGAATCCCCTATGGGAAATCGATTATCAATATACTATAGCGAACGCCTTTTATTATAAAAGTTATATTCTTGGTTTTTTAAAAATTATATTGACACGGCAAATAAGCAAATTTAGAATTCGCTTCGGATATGCCAATGTCCAATTTGAAATCCCACTTAACGAACTATTGGAGCCATCATGAAAAAGATTTCCATCATTAAAGTTCAGAAACTGAAAACCACCGCCGTCGCCCTGTATCCTATCTACGGCTGCTGGCCTTGGTAAGACTTTCATAAAAATGGCGGGGCGGCATGCCCGCCATTTTTATTGCGCATCGAGTTTGCAGTGATCCACTTCCTATGGCCGCGCATATCATGATTGCAAATAGTTCACAAACCTACGTCGTGATCCCCTTGTCCATCCAGCCCGAAGAGAATGGATATTTGATCGGCAATCAGGAACTGGAAGAGTTCTACCAATTCCCAGAGGAAAGCCTGCCCATCATCACGTTGCTGCAGCAAGGCCGTACCATCGCGGAGGTCAAGGCCGAATGCGAGCGCGCGTTCACCGAGTCGGTCGATGTCGAGGACTTTATCGGCACCCTGTCCGAAATCGGATTTATTTTCCCCTCAGAACAAAAAGCTGATTTTCAGCAAAAACTCGACAGTGCGCCACCCGACAAGCGGTGGAAATTCGCGCTGCCGCAAAAAATCGCCGGCGCCATCTTTTCGGCGCCCGCGCTGCTTCTCTATCTCGCCATACTCGGTTATGCGGCGCTCAGCGCGGCAAGCGATCCCCGCCTGCGCATCAATCCACACGCGCTATATATCCGGGAAAACTTCACCATCACCCTGCTGGTCCTTTTGTTATTGCAGGCGCTGACCACCGCGTTGCACGAACTCGGCCACATGACCGCCGCCGCCAAATACGGAATAAAGTCAAAACTCGGCTGGGGCAACCGCCTGTGGAGCATCGTGGCCGAGGCCGATCTATCCGGCCTTCATTCCCTTCCAAAGCGGCAACGTTATTTGCCGCTATTGGCGGGATTGATAATCGACCTGCTGAATATCGCCTGCGTCACGCTATTAATAAAGTTATTACTTAGCAGGGACGTCGATCCTTTTATTATTCAAATATTCCAGGCGTTGATACTGCAGATATTGTTCACGATGTCGTGGCAATTCAACGTTTTCCTGAAAACAGATATTTACTACGCGCTTTGCGTGTATTGCAACTACCCCAATCTCGACAGCGAAGCGCGGGTCTATCTGCGCGCCCATCTGCACCGCCTCAGCGGCGGCCGCCTGGGCGCGGCGGGCCCGTCGCGGTACTACAACCTGGGCACCTTGCGCGCCTTCGCCGCGCTGTGGCTGGCGGGGCGGGTACTGGCCCTGATACTGCTGTTCGTGGTGATTATCCCTACCCTGTTGCGCTATGGCAGGGACGCCTGGCGCGTCGTCGGCAACAGCGTCTCGTCGAGCTATGACAAATGGGATCTGAGCTTGTTCTTCATCTTGTCGTCCGCGCTGCTGGCCCTCGGTCTGTACGTATGGCTCAAAGGCAGGACGCGCATCAGCAAAGGAAATTAAATGTCGCAGCCTTCCACCACGCTGTATCGGATTTTGCCGGCCGCGCCGGCGTTGCCGCCCGCGCCGACCGGCCCCGGTTTCCTGCTGGACGCGAGCTTCGCCCACCAGGGCGTCTGGGCCGGGGTCAGCGATCTGCTGGACCTCGCCTATCGGCACTTCGCCGAACAGGGCCGGCAGGACATCCTCGACCAGCACAACTACGTGCTGCACATGTTGCTGCCGCGCCGCCGCGACGCCATCCCGCTCAAGTATGCGTGCTTGACGGACACCGCCACCAACTCGGAAAAGACACGCAACTACTCGCTGGACCGCGCCTACCGGCTGATCCACGGCGCCGTCACCCTGATCGCCCAATGGCGCGCCGCAGTCGCCCCCGGCGCCGCCTGGACGGTCGTGGTGCGCCGCTTCGACCAGGC
>DATMSN010001216.1:0-3310 GCA_035565375.1 Duganella sp.
CCGCGCCGCCGCCGTGCGCAGCGTCGCGCGCCACTACACCGACCTGTTCGGCGACGCCCGCGCCCTCGACCATCTGCGCGAACAGTACGCGATGAACGCCAATTCGATCACCGACGCCGACGACCTGCGCGCGCTGCCGGCGTTCGTGTTCTGGTCGGCATGGGCCGCCGGCACCGACCGTCCCGGCGCCACCGACCTGAGCTACACCAGCAACTGGCCGCACGAGCCGCTGATCGACAACCGCCCCAGCGCCGGCGCCGGCGTGTGGTCGATCGCCAGCATCATCCTGATGATAGGCGCCATCGCCGCGATGGTGATGTACCACTCGATGGCCAAGGAGGACGCCGATCCGGTGCCGCCCAAGGACGATCCGCTGTTCAGCCTGAAGCCGACGGCGTCGATGCGGGCGACCAAGAAATACTTCTTCGTCGTCATCGGCCTGATCCTGGCGCAGGTCGGCATGGGCGTCATCACCGCGCACTACGCCGTCGAGGGCCACAGCTTCTTCGGCTTCCCGCTGGCCGACCTGCTGCCGTTCGTTGTCAGCCGCACCATCCACACCCAGTTCGCGGTGCTGTGGATCGCCACCGCGTGGCTGGCCACGGGCCTGTACATCGCGCCGGCCATCTCCGGCCACGAGCCGCGCTTCCAGGCGCTGGGCGTGAACGTGCTGTTCTACGCGCTGCTGTTCATCGTGGTCGGCTCGACCGCCATGGGATGGCTCGGCTCGCTCCAGCACAAGGGCACCGCCTTCGCCTTCTGGATCGGCAACCAGGGCCTGGAATTCACCAGCATGGGCCGCATCTGGCAGATCCTGCTGTTCGTCGGCCTGCTGTTCTGGGTCCTGCTGCTGGGCCGCGCGCTGTGGCCGGCGCTGAAAAAGCCGTCGGAAAGCCGTGGCCTGATCGTCATGGTGTTCCTGGCCGCGCTGTGCATCGGCGGCTTCTACGCCACCTCGCTGACCTGGGGCCGCCACAGCCACTACTCGATGATCGAATACTGGCGCTGGTGGCTGGTGCACCTGTGGGTCGAGGGCTTCTTTGAAGTCTTCGCCACGGCCGTCATCGCGCTGCTGTTCACGCGCCTGGGACTGATCCGCGCGGCCTCCGCCAACAGCGCCATCGTGCTCGAGACCATCGTGTTCCTGTTCGGCGGCATCCTCGGCACGCTGCACCACCTGTACTTCACCGGCACGCCGACCTTCGTCATCGCCATCGGCGCCATGTTCTCGGCGCTGGAAGTGGTGCCGCTGTCGATGATCGGCGTCGAAGCCTGGCGCAACCTCCAGCGCTCGAAGGCCGCGCCTTGGGTCCAAAGCTATAAGTGGCCGATCCTGTGCTTCATCGCGGTCGGCTTCTGGAACACCGTCGGCGCCGGCCTGCTCGGCTTCACGATCAACACGCCGATCGCGCTGTACTACATGCAGGGCCTGAACATGACGGCGGCCCACGGCCACGCCGCGCTGTTCGGCGTCTACGGCATGCTGGGCATCGGCCTGCTGCTGTTCTGCCTGCGCGGCCTGAGCGAGCGCCTGGCCTGGTCCGACGCCCTGCTGCGGCCGATGTTCTGGTGCCTGAACATCGGCCTGGCGATGATGGTGTTCATCTCGCTGGTGCCGGCCGGGATCTACCAGGCCTGGGCCAGCATCGGCACCGGCATGTGGTTCGCCCGCTCGCCCGAGGTGGTCCACTCCAAGGTCATGGAAACGCTGGTGTGGATGCGCGTACCCGGCGACATCGTGTTCTCGATCGGCACCCTGTTCCTGGCGCTGTTCGCCTGGCGCCTGATCGCCGGCGCCCGCAAGGCCAGGGCGATCGCCGCCGCCGACGTCCGCCGCGCCTGATCCACCCGGGCCTTCCCGCGTCCCGCGGGAAGGCCCGCAACCCTCATCTCATGCAGGAGTACACCATGTCCCACGATTGCTCGCTCCCGTCCGGCCCGGACGGCATCTATCCCTTCGACGCGCGCGGCGTCGCCAAACGCTTCCGGCACGCGGCCATCTTCGGCGCGCTGGAGGCCCTCAATCCCGGCGAGATCATGCGCTTTTGTAACGACCACGATCCGCTGCCGCTGCTGGCGCAAATCGAACGGATCTACGGCAACCGCGTCAAGGCGGCCTACGTCGCGCGCCAGCCCGGCCAGGTGATCATCGATTTTCTCGTCGCCGCCGGCTGACGGCTTGCGGTTTCCAGAATCCAGATCATGGATTCCCGCGCCGAGCGCGCTTAGCATGAAGCCGCATCCCGTTCGATGGATGCAGCCAATCAAACGCATAAGGTGAAATAAGATGAAGACCCAATTCAAACTCGCCGCGGCCTGCCTGGCCAGCGCCGGCACCCTGCTGGCCCTGATGCCCGGCGCCGCCACGGCCGCCAGCGAATCCGCACTGCCCGTGATCACCCAGGAGCTGGTGGCGCCGCCGCTGCTACCGCCGCGCATCACCCGCAAGAGCGCGGCCCGCGTGGTGGTCAACCTGACGGTGGAGGAAGTCGAGCGCGAGATCGCGCCGGGCACGCGCTACACCTTCTGGACCTTCGGCGGCACCGTGCCGGGCAAGATGATACGTGTGCGCGAAGGCGACACCGTCGAGCTGCACCTGCAAAACCTGGCCGACAACAAGCTGCCGCACAATATCGACCTGCACGCCGTGACCGGCCCCGGCGGCGGCGCCGGCCAGACCCTGATCGCGCCCGGCAACGAGGCCAGCTTCACCTTCAAGGCGCTGGCGCCGGGCCTGTACGTGTACCACTGCGCCACCGCGCCGGTCGGCATGCACGTGGCCAACGGCATGTACGGCATGATCCTGGTCGAACCGAAGGAAGGCATGGCGCCCGTCGACCGCGAATACTACGTGATGCAGGGCGACTTCTACACCAACGGCATCTACCGCGCGCCCGGCCTGCAGAATTTCGACATGCAGAAAGCCATCGACGAGAAGCCGACCTACATCGTCTTCAACGGCGCCGACGGCGCGCTGACCGGCGCCAACGCGCTCACCGCCAAGACCGACGAGAAGGTGCGGCTGTTCTTCGGCGTCGGCGGGCCCAATATCACGTCGAGCTTCCACGTGATCGGCGCCATCTTCGACCGCGTCTACACCGAGGGCGGCAGCCACTTCCAGGAGAACGTGCAGACCACGATGGTGCCGGCCGGCGGCTCGACCATCGTCGAATTCACGCCGCGCGTGCCGGGCAACCTGACCCTGGTCGACCATTCGCTCACGCGCGCCTTCAACAAGGGCGCCATCGGGCTGATGGCGGTCAGCGGCCCGGAACGGCCGGCCATCTACGGCAAGGGCGTCAAGCAGCCG
>DATMSN010001217.1:0-4730 GCA_035565375.1 Duganella sp.
GCCGCCGCCGCCGACGCCACCCGCGCCGACGCCCGTGACGACGAAGCCTGGCTCGCCGGCATTCTTAACTGGTACGCGGACGCCGGCAAATCGGCGCCCCGCAGCGTCGCCGCCGGCACGCCCAACCACTACGGCATCCACGACCTGCACGGATTGGTGTGGGAATGGGTCGAAGATTACAGCGGCCTGTTCGTCAACGCCGACAGCCGCGCCAAGGGCGAACAAAAGCTGCTCGACTACTGCGGCGGCGCCGCCGTCTCGCTGGCCGACCGCCGCAACTACGCCATCCTCATGCGCCTTGCCCTGCTGTCCGCGATGGACGGCCAGCAGGATGGCGCCAACCTGGGGTTCCGCTGCGCGCGCGATCCCCTCCCCCTCGAACAAGAAAGCACACCATGAAACCTGCAACAACCCTGCGCCACATCGCGCTGGCCGCCACATTGCTGACCGGCCTGGCCGCTCCCGCCTTCGCCCGCATTCCAATCGCCGACGCAGCCACCACGGCGCCCGGCGCCTCGCTCTACCGGCTCGACACCGCGCTCACCGACGGCGCCGGCCAGCGCTTCACACTGGGCGAAATGGCCGGCGCGCCGGTGCTGGTGACGATGTTCTACGGCGACTGCCACGCCGCCTGCCCGATCATCATCGAGACGCTCAAGCGCACCGTGGCCGCGTTGGGCGCCGCCGGCAAGCCGTTGCGGGTGGTGCTCATCAGCCTGGACCCGCAGCACGACACGCCCGCCTCGCTCGCCATGCTCGCCAGCAAACACGACCTCGACGCGCCTCAATTCCGGCTGGCCGTGGCCGCCGACGAAAGCCGGACGCGCACCGTGGCCGCCGCGCTCAACATCAAGTACCGGCGGCTGGACAACGGCGAGATCAACCACACCACGCGGGTCCTCCTGCTCGACGGCGCCGGCACGCAGGTAGCATCGAGCTCGCGGCTCGAGGTGACGCCCGATCCGGTGTTCGTCGCGCAGATCGCCAAGCTACTCAAAACCGAAAAAACGGGGTCAGATCAAGGAATCGCAAAGTAGCGCCGGCTTTGATTGACAACCACCGCATCTAGTATTTACCCTGACCACACCTACTACATACAGTACCCAAGGAGAAAGCGTGGAAGCGGAATTTTTTGAAACGACAGTCACCAAACGCGATGGCGGCGCGCAGCCGTTCAGGCGTGAAAAAATCGAGGCGGCGCTGCTGCTGGCCGGCCGCGCCAGCGGCGAATTCGACCTGCGCGAAGCGCGCCAGCTGGCCGATTGCACGCTGCTGCACCTGGCCTCCACGCGCGCGCCGCAAGCGCTGACGGTCGAACAAATCCAGGACACGGTCGAAAGCGTGCTCTATGACGCCGGCTACCGACTAACCCTGCGCCGCTACGTCGTCTACCGCGAGCAGCACGCCACGCTGCGCCAGGACCGGCAGTCGCTGGTCGACGTCGAATCGTCGATCAACGAATACCTCGACCGCCAGGACTGGCGCGTCAACGCCAACGCCAACCAGGGCTACTCGCTGGGCGGCCTGATACTGAACGTGTCGGGCAAGGTGATCGCCAACTACTGGCTCAACCACGTCTACCCGCCCGAGGTGGGCCAGGCCCACCGCCAGGCCGACCTGCACATCCACGACCTCGACATGCTGGCCGGCTACTGCGCCGGCTGGTCGCTGCGCACCCTGCTCAACGAGGGCTTGAACGGCGTGCCGGGCAAGGTCGAATCGAGCCCGCCGCGCCACATGTCGAGCGCCATCGGACAGATCGTCAATTTCCTCGGCACGCTGCAAAACGAATGGGCCGGCGCCCAGGCCTTCAGCTCCTTCGACACCTACATGGCGCCGTACGTGCGCAAGGACGATCTGGGTTACGCCGACGTCAAGCAGTACATGCAGGAGCTGATCTACAACCTCAACGTGCCGTCGCGCTGGGGCACGCAAACGCCGTTCACCAACCTGACGTTCGACTGGGTCTGTCCCGAGGACCTGCGCGAGCAGATACCGCACATCGCCGGCGAGGCAATGCCGTTCGCTTACGGCGATCTACAGCGCGAGATGGACATGATCAACCGCGCCTACATCGAGATCATGATGACCGGCGACGCCAAGGGCCGCGCCTTCACCTTCCCCATCCCGACTTACAACATCACCGAGGACTTCGCGTGGGACAGTCCGAACGCCGAGCTGCTGTTCGAGATGACGGCGCGCTACGGCCTGCCCTACTTCCAAAACTTCATCAACTCCGAGCTCAAGCCGAACATGATACGGTCGATGTGCTGCCGGCTGCAGCTGGACCTGCGCGAGCTGCTCAAGCGCGGCAACGGCTTGTTCGGATCGGCCGAGCAAACGGGGTCGCTCGGCGTGGTGACGATCAACTGCGCGCGCCTGGGTTATCTGCACCGGGGCGACGAGGCGGCGCTGCTGGCGGCGCTGGACCGGTTGCTGGAGCTGGGCCGAGACAGCCTGGAGATCAAGCGCAAGGTGATCCAGCGGCATATGGACAATGGGCTGTTCCCGTACACCAAGCGCTATCTGGGCACGCTGCGCAACCACTTCTCGACCTTGGGCGTGAATGGCGTGAACGAGATGATACGCAACTTCGACGCCTCGGGAGGGCACGACATCACCACGCCGTGGGGCCGGGCCTTCGCGCTGCGGCTGCTCGACCATGTGCGTGCGCGCATGATTGAATTCCAGGAGCAGACCGGCCATATGTACAACCTGGAGGCGACTCCGGCCGAAGGCACGACCTACCGTTTCGCCAAGGAGGACCGCAAGCGTTATCCGGACATCCGCCAGGCGGGCACCGCGCAGATGCCGTACTACACCAACTCATCGCAACTGCCGGTCGGTTACACGGACGATCCGTTCGAGGCGCTGGAGCAGCAGGATGAGCTGCAGCGTAAATACACAGGCGGCACGGTGCTGCATCTTTATATGACGGAGGCGCTGTCGAGCGCGGACGCCTGCCGCACGCTGGTGCGGCGCGCGCTGGGGCGTTTCGGGCTGCCGTACATCACGGTCACGCCGACGTTCTCGATCTGCCCCAAGCACGGCTACCTGAACGGCAGCCACAAATTCTGTCCGAAATGCGACGCCGACCTGCTGGCGCGCAAGCAGCACACCAGCTGTTCCACGTAGGGCTGATTAGCGAAGCGTAATCGGCCAATGCACGCGCCTCCCCGTTTTCTCAACCGTTAGAAAGGAAATACCATGACCAACACCAAACCGCCCATCGAACTTGACGACGCCGAGCGCCAGCCTTGCGAAATCTGGACCCGCGTGATGGGCTACCACCGCCCCGTCTCGTCCTTCAACACCGGCAAACAAGGCGAATTCCACGAACGCACCTACTTCCTCGAATCGCCCGCCAAGGCGGCCTAGGATGGACGGCAGACCGCTCAAGGTGGGCGGCTACACGCCGTTCAGCACAACCGACTATCCCGGCCAGCTGTCGGCGGTGGTGTTTGTGCAGGGCTGCCCATGGCGCTGCGGCTACTGCCACAATCCGCATCTGCAGCAGCGCACCCGCGACAGTCCCCTGTCGTGGACCGCGCTGCTGGCGGGCCTGGAGCGGCGCGTCGGCCTGCTCGACGCGGTGGTGTTCTGCGGCGGCGAGGCCACCATGGACCCGGCGCTCGGCGGCGCTATCGCGCAGGTGCGCAAGCTGGGCTTCAAGGTCGGCCTGGAGACCGCGTGCGTCTACCCGGACCGATTGAAAAGCCTGCTGCCGGCGCTCGATTGGGTCGGCTTCGACGTCAAGGCGCCGTTCGCGCGCTATGTCGATATCACGGGTGTGGAAGGCAGCGGCGAGCCGGCGCGCGAGAGCGTCGAGGCGATCCTCGCCAGCGGCGTCGACTACGAGTGCCGTACCACCGTGCATCCAGCCCAGCTGCCGCCGCCGGTGTTGATGGAACTGGCCACGACGCTGTCCAAAATGGGTGTCGCGAACTACGTGCTGCAGGAGTTCCGCGCCACCGGCTGCGCGGACGAGGCGCTGGTGGCCGCCGCAATCGCCGGCTATCCTGGAGAGGACACGCTAGCCAAAATCGCGCCGTTGTTCCCGCGCTTCGCCATACGCCGCAGCCACTAAGCTCCCATCTAAACCACGTAGGGCGGTTAGCGGGCGAGGCCCGCCAATCCGCCCTTCGAAAATCAACGTAACTTCACTAGCCGCGACAGCGCCTGCCTGCCCAGTTCCGTCAACGGCACGTCGATCGCGTCCAGCGTGTTCTTGACCAGCAGCCCAAGCTCGGTATCGCCCTCCATCGACAGTCGGCGCGAGAAGAACAGCGTATCCGGGTCCTGCTCGCGGCGCGCCAGCGCGACGAAGTCACGCGCGCACGCGCCGATTTCCAGATCGGCCTCCGCCCCGCCCTTCAAAGCCGCAAAGCCGGTCTCGCGCCAAGTGAAATCGAAGCCGACGCCGGCGTCGCTGACACGCACGCGCAACCGTTTGCCGCGCAAGCTGGCGCGCACGTCCTCCGGCAAGTGCGGTCGCAGCACCAGGTTAAGCGCGGCCACGCACAGCAACGAGCCGGGCCAAACCGGCAACAGCCTTCCCAACTTGCCCAGCAAAGGCGGCAGCGGTGACGGCGCCCGCGCGCCCCCGGCGATGTTTGTAGTGGTGGGGATCATGCCGTGGCCTCCGTCAAATGTTCAAGTCCGGGCTTGCCGTACCAGTAGCCGTTACACGCCGGCGCCGGCAGCAGCGGCGCCAACATGCGCGCGCTGGC
>DATMSN010001218.1:0-3243 GCA_035565375.1 Duganella sp.
GCGGTGCTCGCGCTGCGCCTCGACGTCAACGACCGCGAGGCCGCGCTGGTCGCCGTCGCCCAGGCGAGGGCGCACTTCGGGCGCATCGACGTTGTCATCAACAACGCCGGTTTCGGCGTGGCGGGCATGCTTGAGGAGCTCGGCGAGGCCGATGTGCGCGCGCAGTTCGACACCAACCTCTTCGGCGCGCTGTGGGTGACCCAGGCCGTGCTGCCGGTCATGCGCGCGCAAAAAAGCGGCCATATCCTGTCGGTGTCCAGCCTGCTTGGCATCGCCGCTATGCCCAATCTCGGCCTGTACAACGCGTCCAAATGGGCGCTCGAAGGCCTGATGGATAGCGTCGCCCAGGAGGTCGCGGGGATGGGGATCAAGGTCACGCTGATCGAACCCGGTCCCTATTCGACCGACTTCAGTGACGCCTCCTCGATGCGCTTTTCGCAGCCGATCGGGGCCTACGAGGAGGTTCGTCATCAAGTCATGGCGCACTTCAAGCCCGAGTCGTTCGGTGATCCGCAAGCGACCGCGCAGGCGGTCTTGAAAGTGGTCGACGCCGCCGCGCCGCCGCTGCGCATCTTCCTCGGCGCGATGAATATCCACGTTGCGCGCCAGACGTATGCGGAACGCCTAGCCACGTGGGAGCGCTGGGCCGATGTCTCGGCGCAGGCGCATGGCGCGCCGTCCACGGATCAGAAATAAGGGGGTACGCCGCGCCGCGCGCTCAGGCTGGCTGGCGGACCGGCGTCGATTGCCAGTGGACGATCCGCCAGCCGTCACCGTTCCCGGCCCAGCAGATGGTGAACCGGCTGTGGATTTGTTTGACCTCTCCAGCCAGGTTCAACCGCATGTCGACCAAGCCGTCGACGACGGCCATGTCGCCGAAGAACCGGATGTTCTGGCGAGAGGTTTCGATGTCCAGGTATTGGGTCTTGCCCGAGCCGATGCTGTCGAGCATGCCGGCCTTGCCGTCCGATTTGCCCGAGCCGTGTATCCACACCATGTCGTCGGCGAACAGCCGGGTCAACTCGGCGATGTCGGCCGACAGCAGCGCGGCGCGCCGCCGGGCTTCCAGCGCGTCGATGTTGTGCGGGTTGTTCATCCGACGGTTTTCGGGTTGGCCAGAAAGCGGTTGGACGGCGAACCCTTCGATTCGGCGTAGGAGATCGGCGCCTTACCGTCGATGTCTTCGACGCCGTAGCGTTTCCCCAGTTCCGCCGCGATGAGTGTTGCGCCGGATAGCGCCATGCGCCCTGGATCCCGCCACACGCGTTCAATGATCAGACCGGTGAACTCCGGGCGCTCGAATTGGGCAAAAGAGGCCCGCGCGCTGGCGGACAGATGTTGCTCCGGAATGGACTTGAGCTCATCGGTCAAGACGAGTCCCGGCCAGATGGAGACCGCCGCCACGTCGACCGCCGACAATTCCGCCGCCATGTCAAAGCTCATTTTGTCCGTGCCGGCTTTGGCCGCGCCGTAGGCCGGGCCGCAATGGTAAGAGACGGCGCCGTAAAACGAGATCTGCGCGATCAACGCGCCGCCGGTGTTGATCATCAGCGGCACCGCGTGGTAGGCGGCGACGTAGTGCGAACGCAGCCCCACATCCATCATGTCGGCGAGGGCAAGGGGCTTTTGCCAGAAGCCACCCGTGGTGGTCAAATTTTTCGCATCCACCGCCGCCGCGTTGTTGACCAAAATGTCCAGCCGCCCCGACTCCTCGCGCACCCTTTCGAACGCCGCCCGCACGTGCTCGTCATCGCCATGGTCGCATTGGATGGCGATGCCGTGTCCACCGGCGGCGGTGACTTCTTTT
This sequence comes from Duganella sp., assembly GCA_035565375.1. GTDB lineage: Bacteria > Pseudomonadota > Gammaproteobacteria > Burkholderiales > Burkholderiaceae_D > Rugamonas. Next base: position 1,808 of record DATMSN010001218.1, read on the forward strand.
GCGGCGCTCGTGAGCGCGTTGAGATCGCGGCCCGTCAGGTACACGACGAAATTGCTGCCGCCCAAGGCGCGCGCGATGCCGCGTCCCAAACCCCGGCTGGCTCCCGTGACAACGGCGACTGGTCTGTCCATGCTTTATTGGTTCTCTCTGTGATAGTGATTGACCCGAACCCGGCGCGATGCATGGGCACGGTCGATACGGCCCCGGCTCACTGCAGTGTCGCCCGCTGGCGCAGGATCGCTTCGGCGACGGTATCTTGCGTGTGCTCGATGTGTCGGCGCAGCATGCCGACCGCCTTGTCGTGGTCGCGCGCGAGCACCGCTTCCATCAGCAACTGGTGCTCGTTGCTTTTGTGGCGTTCTGTCTGGCGGTGCATCGCCGAGAAGCGCCGATACCGCTCGGCGCGATCGAACAGCGAATCGACCATCGACAACAACAGCGTCGACGGACAGGCTGAAAACAATGTGAAGTGGTAGTGCTTGTGGCGCTCGGCCCAGTCGTCGTTGAGCGCGACCGGTCCCTGGCCGAGGCGCTTCTCTGCCACGCTGAGGCGGTGGAAGGCGGCCAGCACATCGCCTTCCCAGGCGTCGTCGCCGTACTTCATGGCGTCCGACAGCGCTTCGCATTCCAGAAGTACGCGCACGCGCGTGATCTCGCGGAAGTCCTCGACCGTGATCGGGGCGACGCGGAAGCCCTTGTTGTCGCTGGCGGTAACGACGCCCTCCTGCGCGAGGCGGTTCAGGGCCTCGCGGATCGGCGAGCTGCTGATGCCATATTGCTTGGAGAGGGCGTCGACCTTGAGCTTGAAGCCGGGCGGCAGCTCGCAGCAGACGATGGCATGCTTCATCTTCTGCAGCGCGACGTCGATCAGGGAAGTGCCTGGCGACAGTTCGATGGGAGTGGTGTCCATAGCTTTCAGTCCGGTTATACAAGCTATATTTTATGCATAAAACACGGATAATGCAAACTATTAAGCAAATCAGGCGAGCATGCGGCCTTGCCGCGCCCGGCCATGAAGCGGCGCCGACGCGGTTTGCCTGTTAGCTCAAAACACCGGCGCTTCGCTGCGGACGCCATTGAGCGTCAGTCGCAGCTCGGCCAGCAATCCCAGGGCCTGCGCCAGATTGGCCGCGCCGCCGTAGACATAGTGGTCGGGCCGCACCAGCACGTACTGGCAGCCATGCCCGCGCAGCCATCCGGCCAGCAGGCCGTGGCGCTCGCGGTAGGCGTGCCACGCTTGCGGTTTGCCATCCGTATCGTCGGTCAGCGCGACCACCGACAACGGCAGCGCCTCCAGGCTGTCCCAGCTGCGGATCTCCTCGCGCAGCGGTAGCACGCTGGCGCCGGCCGCGGCGACCAGCCGGAAGGTGTTGCCGGTGAACTCGTCGAGCAAGCCTTGGCGGCCGGTCGAGTTCTCCACCTCCGGCTGCGGGAAC
>DATMSN010001219.1:0-7688 GCA_035565375.1 Duganella sp.
AGGCCGATCCGATGTACGACCAGGCGGTGCAGGTGGTGTTGAAGAACCGCCGCGCGTCGATCTCGCTGGTGCAGCGCCATTTGCGCATCGGCTATAACCGCGCGGCGCGGTTGCTGGAACAGATGGAAAATAGCGGCGTCGTCTCGCCGATGCAATCGAACGGCAATCGCGAAATCCTGGCGCCTGCCGCCAGCGCGGAATAACCAAGGAAACAATAACGTATGAAGTATGTGAAAACATTAGCAGTGCTGACCGCCGGCTTGTTGCTGGCCGGCGCGGCCGGCGCCACGGCGCTGGACCAGTTCAAAACCTTCGTCGCCTCGACCAAGGCGGCCAAGGGCGAGTTCACCCAGCGGCAAGTCAAGAACACCAACGGCGAGGCGGCCAAGCCGTCGCAGCAGTCGAGCGGCACGTTCATGTTCGCCCGTCCCGGCAAGTTCATCTGGACTTATCTGAAGCCTTACGAGCAGGTGTTGCAGGCCGACGGCGACAAGCTCTACATCTTCGACAAGGACCTGAACCAGGTCACCACCAAGCGGCTCGGTGACGCGCTGGGCTCGTCGCCGGCGGCGATCCTGTTCGGCAGCAACGATCTGGAAAAGAATTTCACGTTGTCGGAAGCGGGGACGAAGGACGGCATGGAATGGCTCAAGGCCGTGCCGAAGGCCAAGGACACCAGCTTCGAGCAAATCACCATCGGCCTGCGCGACGGCTTGCCGCAGGCGATGGAGCTCAAGGATTCGTTCGGCCAGACCTCGGTGCTGACGTTCAGCAAATTCGAGAAAAATCCCGCGCTGACCGCGACAAGTTTTAAATTCGTCATGCCGAAGGGCGCGGACGTGTTCAATAATTAAAGATTCAAGTAAGTGATCGACGCCGCGGCCGCGACGCCGCGGCGTTTTTCCATTTCAAGGCACTATGGCTGACCTATTTGCAACAGAACCGCGCCAGCCGCTCGCCGAAGCATTGCGGCCCAAGACGCTCGACGACGTCATCGGCCAGCATCACCTGCTGGGGCCGGGCAAGCCGCTGCGCCTGGCGTTCGAGTCGGGCCAGCCGCATTCGATGATTTTGTGGGGCCCGCCCGGCGTCGGCAAGACCACCTTGGCGCGGCTGACGGCCAACGCCTTCGAGTGCGAGTTCATCGCCTTGTCGGCGGTGTTCTCGGGCGTCAAGGATATCCGCGCCGCGATGGAGCAGGCGCAGCAGAATCTGACGATGGGCAAGCACACCATCCTGTTCGTCGACGAGATCCACCGCTTCAACAAATCGCAGCAGGACGCGCTGTTGCCGTACGCCGAATCCGGCCTGGTCACCCTGATCGGCGCGACCACCGAGAACCCGTCGTTCGAGGTCAACTCGGCGCTGTTGTCGCGCGCGCAGGTGTATGTGCTGCAATCGTTCAACGAGGATGAACTCAAGCAGCTGGTCGCCAAGGCGCGCGCCAAGGTGCTGGCGCATCTGGAGTTCGACGACGCCGCCATCGACACCTTGATCGGCTACGCCGACGGCGACGGCCGCCGCCTGCTCAATCTGCTCGAGCAAACCAGCACGGCCGCCAACGCGGCCAAGACCAACAAGGTCACCAGCGAATTCATCCAGAACGCGCTGACCTTGAACGCGCGCCGCTTCGACAAGGGCGGCGACAATTTCTACGACCAGATCTCGGCGCTGCACAAGTCGGTGCGCGGCTCCAATCCGGACGCCGCGCTGTACTGGCTGTGCCGCATGCTCGACGGCGGCGCCGACGCCAAATACCTGTCGCGCCGCATCGTGCGCATGGCGTGGGAGGACATCGGCCTGGCCGATCCGCGCGCCATGCAACTGGCCAACGATGCCGCCGCCACCTTCGAGCGCCTCGGTTCGCCGGAGGGCGAGCTGGCGCTGGGGCAGGCGGTGATCTACCTGGCCATCGCCGCCAAGAGCAACGCCGGCTACAACGCGTTCAACCAGGCGATGGCGTTCGTGAAGAAGGACAAGTCGCGCGAGGTGCCGGTCCACCTGCGCAACGCGCCGACCAAGCTGATGAAGGAACTGGGCTACGGCCACGAGTACCGCTACGCCCACGACGAGCCGCACGCCTACGCGGCCGGCGAAACCTACTTCCCGGACGACATGCGCGAGCCGGGCTGGTATCAGCCGGTGCCGCGCGGCATGGAGAGCAAGATCGCCGACAAGATGGCCTTCCTGCGCAAGCTCGATGAAGACGCCGGTAAAAGCTAACATGGAACATTGCAGCGAAAAAGGAGCGGCATGCGGCAAATGATGGTGGTCGACGACATCGACGTGTATATCGAAGGCGGGGTGGAGGGTTCCGAGACGATCGTCATGATCCACGGCTGGCCGGACACGCACCGGCTGTGGGACGCGCAGGTCGAGGAGCTGAAGGACCGTTACCGCTGCGTGCGCTTCACCTTGCCCGGCTTCGACATCACCAAGCCGCGCCGCTCGTACTCGCTGGACGCGACGATGCGCATCCTGTTGCACATCGTCGCCGCCGTCAACCAGAAGCAGAAGGTGATCCTGATGCTGCACGACTGGGGCTGCGTGTTCGGCTACGAGTTCTACATGCGCAACAAGGCGCTGGTGTCGGCGATTATCGGCGTCGACATCGGCGACGCCAATTCGGACGCCACCGACCGCTCGCGCACGTTCGGGCAAAAGATGATGGTCAGCGGCTATCAGAACATCCTGTCGCTGGCCTGGGCGATTGGCGGGCCGATCGGCAACATGGTGACCCGGGGAATGGTGAACGCGATGAAGGTGCCGGCGCCCAAGGAATACATCAGCTCGGCGATGAATTTCCCGTACTACATACTGACGGCGGGGGCGGCGGGGTCGTACCGGTCGCTGGTGCCGTTCTTCCCGAAGGTGCCGATGCTGTTCATCTACGGCACGCGCAAGCCGTTCATGTTCCACTCGACGCAGTGGCGCGACAAGCTGGCGGCGACAGAAGGGTGTAAGGTCGTTGCGATGAGCACGGACCACTGGCCGATGGTGCGCGACCCGCAGCGGTTCAACGACGTGGTGTCGGAATGGCTGGAAAAGCCGGCCGCAGAAGAAGAAGCCGCCGGCGAAGACGCGGCGGCCTGAATTGCATCAACGCAGTTTGATTGGCTTGTAGTACGGCGCGAACGGCGGCGCCGGCAGTTGCGCGCCGGCATACGCCTCGCGGAAGCATTCGGCCTTGCGGTTCTCGACGTCGGTGGTGCTCTTGACCACTTTGCCCGACGCATCCAAGGTCAACACGATCACGACCGGATACTTGGACAGGTCATGGCAATTGCCTTTCTCGTCCAGCTTTTTCGCGTTGTTATAGTTCAGCGAAACTTCCTCGTACTTGGTCGCCTTGTCGTTCGGGAATTGCTTGTTGAACTTGTCCATCTCTGCGGCGAAGTTCGGGTTGGCCGGCGGCGGCGCTTCGTTGGCTGGCGGACCGCCACCCATCGTCGAACAACCTGCCGCCAAAACCATCAACGCGCTCACGGCGCCCATCTTCAGATATTGATTTTTCAAATTATTCTCCTCGGGCTGTATTGTTGGCGCATTGTACATATCCCAAGGATTGCGTGACGCACGATTAGTTGCGTAGGTGAAATCCTACAGATGCAGGCTCGACAGCACCGTCGCGACCTTGCGCTGGAGGCCGCGCCAGCCGGGCGGCGGGGTGGTCTCGGCCGGCAGGCGCACCCTCACCACGCCGGCGCCGGCCGCTTCGATCAGCATCAGGCCATCGTTCGGCAGCTCGAAGGTCTGGCCCCGGCGCAGCATGAAATCGGTGTGCTCGCCATAGGCCGTCAGCCAAGCCGTTCCCTCCAGACACTCGATCTGTTGTCCCGCCGCGTGGGCGATGCGCAGCGGGTGATCCTGCGTCAGCCGGTATTCGGCCAGGCCTCGCTCCACGGTGATCAATTGCGGTTTCATGGTTGCTCCTGCATTGGTGAATCGTGCAACCAGAATACGCAGCGGCGGCCGACCATAACAGATGCAGCAAATCGAAATTGTTACCATCACAGACGCGGTTTGGCTAAACTGTGATGGTCAAAATGATTGCCCGCTGTACCTGTCGCCGCACGACGGGGCTGGGCGACAATACCGAAATGCACATCAATTTATACGAGCAGCTGGCCAACGAACTGGGCGGACTGATCGCCAGCCGCGTGTTCGCGCCCGGCGACCGGCTGCCGTCGATCCGCCATCTGGCGCAGCAAAAGCGCCTGTCGGTCAGCACCGTCATGCAGGCGCTGCGGCTGATGGAGGATCGCGGCCTGATCGAAGCCAGGCCGCAGGCCGGCTATTACGTGCGCCACCGCAGCCGCACGATGGCGGTGATGACCGGCGCCGCCCATCTGCAGGAACCGGCCTTTGTCGGCATCAACAACCTGCTGATGCGGGTGCTCAAGGCCAACGAGGAGCCGGAGGTCGTGCAACTGGGCTCGGCCTGGCCGCTCGACGAGCTGCTGCCGATGAAGCGCATGCAAAAGATCGTCGCGGCCGTGGCGCGGCGCGATTCAGCGATGCTGAGCACGGTCAGCTGCTACGAGACCAACCACCCCGAATTCGCGCGCCAGATCCTGCGGCGGGCGCTCGACTGGGGGCGCCTGGACCCGGGCGAGATCGTCGTCACCACCTCCTGCACCGAGGCGATCAGCCTGTGCCTGCGCGCGGTCGCCAAAGCGGGCGACACCATCGCGATCGAATCGGCCAGCTATTTCGTGCTGCTGCAATTGATCGAATCGCTGGGCATGAAGGCGCTGGAGATTCCCACCCATCCGAAGACGGGGCCGTCGATCGACGCGCTGGAGCTGGCCATGACCGCCGGACTGGTGCAGGCCGTGCTGTTCGTCCCGAACGCCAACAATCCGCTCGGCTGCATCATGCCGGAGGCCAACAAGAAGCGTTTGGCGGGCCTGCTGTCCAAGCATCGGGTGCCGATGATCGAGGACGACATCTACGGCGACCTGTGCTTCACGCCCGAGCGTCCGTGGCCGGTCAAGGCCTACGACACCAGCGGCCATGTGATGTTGTGTTCGTCTTTTTCAAAGGCGGTCAGCCCGGGCGCGCGCGTCGGCTACGTGCTGGCGGGGCGTTACGCGCAGGATGTGGCGGTGCTTAAAATGGTGTCGAGCGGCGCCACCAGCCACTTCTTCCAGGCGGTGCTGGCCGACTTCCTGACCGGTAGCGCCTACGAGAACCAGCTGCGCAAGATGCGCAGGGCGCTGTCGCAGCGCATCGCCCGCATGTCGGACGCGATCTGCGCGTCGTTCCCGCAGCAGTGCACGGTGTCCGAGCCGCAGGGCGGCTTCGTGGTGTGGGTCAGCATGCCGGAGCAGGTCGACGCGCTGCTGCTGCACCAGCGCGCGCACGAGGCGGGAGTCGCTTGCATGCCGGGGCAGTTGTTCTCCGCCTCTGGTAAATACAGCAACTTTGTCCGGCTCAATTGCGGCAATGTGTGGAGTCCACGGGTGGAGGGCGCCGTCGCCAGGCTGGGCGCGCTGGTGCATACACTGGCGGACGAAGCGCCGGCGCTGCGCAGCGCCGCCTGATCGATCGTAGAGACACGTAGGGCCTGCCGGGTATCTCCGGTTTTTTGCGTTTCATCCGCCGTTTCCGGCGCTTCGTCGCATCCCGGTGGTTTCGCATACGCCCTTTAGGTACAGTACAACCATACCAAAGCGGCAGACATAAGTCGGCTGAAACCACCACCCCAGGGAGCTATCATGAACATCGCCAAAAACATGGAAATCATCTTCGTCACCGTCGCCGTCATCGCCGGCGCCACCACCTTCGCCACCGCCGGCGACGCCCCCTCGATCATGGTCGCGGCCGACACGCGCGTCGCCCAGGTCGCCACGGTCAACGCCGACATGCCGGTCGTCACCGTGACCGCCAAGCGCCTGACCGCCGCCGAAAAAGCCGCGCTGTAATCGCAGAGTAGTGCGCGGCAGGGAGTCTGCACCAGCCGGCGGGCTGTTCAAAACTCGCAAGGAAGTGGCATCCTCTTGGTACAATTGACGTTTTCGATACAACGGCACTTGTCCCCATGATTGATATCCAACTTCTCCGCAAAGATATAGCCAACGTCGCCGCGCGCCTGGCGACCCGCAAGTACCAGCTCGACGTGGAGGCGTTCAACGCCCTCGAAGCTGAACGGAAAGCGATCCAGACGCGCACCGAAGAGCTGCAGGGCAAGCGTAACTCGCAGTCCAAGCTGATCGGCATGATGAAGGGCAAGGGCGAGGACACCACCGCGATCATGGCCGAAGTGGCCGGCCTGGGCGACGAGCTCAAGGCCAACGAAACGGCGCTGTCGGCGGTGCAGGCCAAGCTGGGCGACTTCATGCAGGCGATCCCGAATCTGCCGCACGAATCGGTCCCGCAGGGCACCGACGAAACGGGCAACGTGGAAGTGCGCAAGGTCGGCGCGCCGCGCAGCTTCGACTTCGAAGTGAAGGACCATGTCGACGTCGGCGCGCCGCTGGGGCTGGACTTCGACGTCGCCACCAAGCTGACCGGCTCGCGCTTCTCGGTCATGAAAGGCGGCATCGCCCGTCTGCACCGCGCGCTGGCGCAGTTCATGCTGAACACCCATACCGACGAGCACGGCTACACCGAGTGCTACACGCCGTACATGGTCAACGCCGATTCGCTGCGCGGCACCGGCCAGCTGCCGAAGTTCGAGGCCGACCTGTTCTCGGTCAAGAAAGGCGGCGTTGAAGGCGAGGGCGAGACTTTCTATCTGATTCCGACGTCGGAAGTATCGCTGACCAACATCGTGCGCGACGAGATCGTCGCCGCCGACACCTTGCCGCTGAAGATGACGGCGCACACGCCGTGCTTCCGTTCGGAAGCGGGCAGCTACGGCCGCGACACGCGCGGCATGATCCGCCAGCACCAGTTCGACAAGGTGGAAATGGTGCAGGTCGTGCATCCGGACACCTCGTATGCCGTGCTCGACGAGATGGTCGGTCACGCCGAAACGATTTTGCAGCGCCTGGGCCTGCCGTACCGCGTGATGTCGCTATGCACCGGCGACATGGGCTTCGGTGCCACCAAGACCTTCGATCTGGAAGTGTGGTTGCCGGCGCAGAACACCTACCGCGAGATCTCGTCGCTGTCGAACTGCGAAGCGTTCCAGGCGCGCCGCATGCAGGCGCGTTTCCGCAACGCCCAGGGCAAGCCGGAGCTGGTGCATACGCTCAACGGTTCGGGCCTGGCGGTGGGGCGCACGCTGGTCGCGGTGCTGGAAAATTATCAACAGGCCGACGGCAGCGTCGAGATCCCGGAAGTGCTGCGTCCGTACATGGGCGGGCTGACGCATCTGAAAGCGTAAAAATAGTCCTTCCCTTTTCGCTGCGGGCTGCTATAATCTTGCCTTCTCGCAGCAGTGACGTGGGAAAAGGAGAGGTGGCAGAGTGGTCGAATGTACTTGACTCGAAATCAAGCGTACGTTAAATCGTACCGTGGGTTCGAATCCCACCCTCTCCGCCAGTATTTAGAAAAACCCGCCTCGGCGGGTTTTTTGTTTTGCGGAGAGGAGCGAGCGCAGCTCGCGCGTGGGATTCGAAGACTCGCGCGTACTCGCGCGAGGGCGCCGACGGGTCGGATCAGTCGACTTCTTGAACCCAAAGGGACAGGCCCGCCGCCAGCAGCATGGAGACGCCGCCCAACACCAGCATCATGATGGC
>DATMSN010001220.1:0-2017 GCA_035565375.1 Duganella sp.
GATCGGCTTGCGCCTTGTCGCCGCAGGCGACCAGGGCGAACGGAAGGGGGGATAAGGCGGCGGCGAAAACGAGGCGGCGGAACATGGGAATCCCAAAAAGAGCTAAACAGGACGCCTATTCTGATACTAGTGACCAATTAAGTCAATAGTCACCGAATGACGTTCGAGCCCGTCTAAATCACGTAGGGTGGATTAGGCGGAACGCCGTAATCGGCCATCTCTGAGCCGTCGGCGGCGCACGCATGGCCGATTACGCTGCGCTAATCCGCCCTACGAAAATCGTCAGAAATCGTCAAGCCCAACGGTGGTATATTCAGATTATGTGAATGATCGGGGGCTACATGGACAGATTGCGGGCAATGGAAGTATTCGTCGAAGTGGTGCGTAAGAACGGTTTCGCGCGGGCGGCGGACGCGCTCGACACATCGCCGGCCAACGTCACGCGCATCATCGCCGATCTGGAGAGCCACCTCGGCACCCGGCTGCTCAACCGCAGTTCGCGCAAGATGTCGCTGACCGAAAGCGGCGACGCGCTCTACGAACGGGCCAAAACCATCGTCGAGGACATGGCCGACGTCGAAGCGATCGCATCGTCCACATCGAGCACGCCGCGCGGCGTGCTGCGGCTGAACGCGCCGCTCAGTTTCGGCGTGCTGCAACTGGCGCCGTTGTGGGGCAAGTTCATGGACCTGCATCCCGGCATCGAACTGGAGGTGGCGCTGATCGACCGCGTGGTCGATATCGTGGAGGAGGGCTACGACATGGCGATCCGCATTTCCCGCGCCGGCTCGGCCTCGCACGCGGCGCGCAAGCTGGCCACGTCGCAAAACATCTGCTGCGCCGCGCCCGCCTACCTGGAAAAACACGGCATCCCCAAGGTGCCGCAGGATCTGGTCGCGCACCGGTGCATCGGTTATCGCTACGCGGCCACGGCCGACGAGTGGCATTTCAGCCGGCAATCGGGCAAGCCGGACGTGGTCAAGGTCAACTGCGCGATGCACACCAACAACGGCGACACCGCCCGCGCCGTGGCCGTCGCCGGGGGCGGCGTCATCTGGCAGCCGACCTTTCTGGTCGGCGCCGACCTGCGGGCGGGGCGCCTGGTGCGCGTGCTGCCGGACTACGATTTGCCCGACATCGACGTGCTGGCGGTCTATCCGAGCCGGCGCCACCTGAGCGCCAAGGTGCGCGTGATGATCGACTTCCTGGCGCAGGAATTCGCCGGCGTTCCGCCGTGGGACCGCTGACGGACGACGCGACGTCGGCGCGACCGCCATGGCGCGCTACACGGCCCCCATCGCCGCTTCGGCCACGTCGGACCAGTCGTCCCAGGTCTGCAATCGTTGCGTGTACTCGGCGCGCACCATGTCCAGCATGCCCTTGCCCAGGAACGCACGCAGTGGCGGATGTTCGGCGTCGACCAGCGCCAGCAGGGCCGCGCCCGTGGCTTGCGGGTCGCCGGGCGTATGCCCGCTCCACATTTCTCTGATGTACGCCCGCACGCCCTCGTATGCGGCGAGGGGCTGCGCGTGCGTGGCCGAACCCGCGCTCCAGTCGGTCGCGTAGCCGGCCGGTTCGACCAGGGTGACGTGGACGCCGAACGATCCCACCTCGGCGGCCAGCGCCTGGCTAAAACCTTCCAGCGCCCATTTCGACGCGTTGTACAGCCCCAGCTGCGGGAAGGCGGTGAGGCCGCCGATCGACGAGACCTGCACGATATGGCCGCTCTGTTGGGCCCGCAACAGGGGCAGGGCGGCCTGCGTGACCCACAGGGCGCCGAAGAAGTTGGTCTCGAACTGCTGCCTGGCCTGCTGCTCCGATACCTCTTCGGTCATGCCGAACAGGCCGTATCCGGCGTTGTTGACCACCACGTCGAGGCGCCCGAAGTGCGCGTGGGCGGCCTGCACGGCCTGCTGCGCCGCGACACGATCCGTGACATCGAGCCGCAGGGGCAGCACCTGCGAACCATAGCGCGCCACCAGTGGCGCCAGCGAGTCGGTGTCGCGCGCGAGATCGG
>DATMSN010001221.1:0-3511 GCA_035565375.1 Duganella sp.
GACTGCATCGCGAGCACTCCGGCAAAACCGATATATTGATTCACGACTACGTCGAGCTCGACAATCCACAGCTGTCACGCATGTGGGAAAAACGACAGCGCGGCTACCGGGCGATGGGATATCGCGTCGATGCGCACCAAGTTCAAACCGATTTCCTGCAGGAGTATTGAAAAGTCTAAGACGCTGATCGAATCAACTGTCTTCACCTTGGGAATTACACCTCATGCCACTTCTCAAGATCCCCAATAATCATCCGCATGCGACCGGTAAGTTTGCCAGCAGGAAGAACCGGCAGATGGGGGAGATTTCGCCCACCACCAGCAACGGTAGTGGATGGGTTATTGGAAGCTAGACCCAGAGGGCATCGCGGTCCCAATTCGGCGGGAACCCCATTTGTGCGGGCATGACAGTGGGATTGGTGTGGAAGAGATATCGCAGGCCGTCGGAAAAATAGTGATTGTCGTCGATCACATTGGTCATGATGCGGATAACGGCGGCACGGGAATAGAAGCGGGAAGGATTGATGAAATGGCCCGCGAAATGAGGATGGGACTGCGGGTTGAACGGAAGTGCGCGGTTCCATATTCTACCGTGGTGCGCACAGGCGTTCCGCAGGGTGTTCAGGCTGTGGAGCCAAGACTCCAACACCGGCGCCGAGAGTCCAAATACACTCGCAATGGCGCTCTTGCCATGGGCAAGCTGCTTGTAGAGGGTCGACCATTTCTCGAAGGAGAGGCACTCTGCCACCGCCCATGACGGAGGCAGTCGCGGGCTGGTGTATGTGGAGTGATAGTGCACGATGAACGGCTGGTTTTTCGCCCGATCGACTTCCTTCGCTACGTCGCCGAACCACTTCGCCTGGTCCGAAGCTTCCTTAAACACCTGTTTAGTAAAATCGAGGTACCAATGGGTTCCGAATTGAGTGTTGAGCTCCTGCAGGATGGTCGTTCGGACCGCGACCTCGATTCGGTCGATTTGATCCATGATCGGAAATAGCCGACAGCGCGCAGGAAACGTTCGGCGTCAGTATCGCTGGTAACCGTTAAGCCCTTGCTTTTGAGACGCTGCACACTGTCTGCGACAGTGAGTACCGGCTTGATATATTGCATATCGTATAGGCAAAAAATAACCCGCCATTTTTACACTGCTCTTGGTAGAGCGCGTGGCGGCGGGTGTTGTTGATTCCATTTTAAACCAGTAGCGAAAACCAATCAAATTCGCGCAATCGAAGAGTCACCAAAAACGAGGGCTGTTTTTTGTCGTACGAAAGGATAAACAGTTAAGCCTACGGTTTCCAGACAGCCAGATCGCCGAACCAATCTATTCGCCAGGAATTTTCGCCCTTGGCCAGAGCCGAAATGGAGGCAACTCTTTGTTTATGAATGACTACTGAAATTGTCTCACCAACTTCTGGATTGTCTCACCAACTACTGATCACTCACAGCGGCCAGCACGTTATGCGCCTGCTCGTCCGCATGGTACGAGCTGCGCACCATGGCGCCGACGGCGGCGTGCTTGAAGCCCATCTTGTAGGCTTCTTCCTCGAACATCTTGAACACGTCCGGGTGCACGTAGCGGCGCACCGGCAGGTGGCTGTTCGACGGCGCCAGGTATTGGCCGATGGTCAGCATGTCGATGTTGTGCTCGCGCATGTCGCGCATCACCTGCAGGATCTCCTCGTCCGTCTCGCCCAGGCCGACCATGATGCCCGACTTGGTTTTGACTTCCGGATACAGCTCCTTGAACTCCTTGAGCAGTTGCAGCGAGTGCATGTAGTCCGAACCCGGACGCGCTTCCTTGTACAGGCGCGGCACCGTTTCCAGGTTGTGGTTCATGACGTCCGGCAGGCCGTCCTTGAAGATGTCCAGCGCCTTCTGCAGGCGGCCGCGGAAGTCCGGCACCAGCACTTCGATCTGGGTCTTCGGCGACAGCGCGCGCGTGTTCTGGATGCACTCGACGAAGTGGCCGGCGCCGCCGTCGCGCAAGTCGTCGCGGTCGACCGAGGTGATGACCACGTAGCTCAGGCGCAGCTCGGCGATGGTGCGCGACAGGTTGCCCGGCTCTTCTTTATCCAGGGGATCGGGACGGCCGTGGCCGACGTCGCAGAACGGGCAGCGGCGCGTGCACTTGTCGCCCATGATCATGAAGGTGGCCGTGCCCTTGCCGAAGCATTCGCCGATGTTCGGGCAGCTCGCCTCTTCGCAGACGGTGACCAGCTTGTTCTCGCGCAGGATGTCCTTGATCTCGTAGAAACGGGTCGAGGCCGACGCGGCCTTGACGCGGATCCACTCCGGCTTCTTCAGACGCTCAACTTGCTCGATCGGCACGATCTTGATCGGGATGCGCGCGGTCTTGCTGGCGCCTTTTTGCTTTTCGCTCGGGTTGTAAGCGGGGGCAATGCTGGAGATGGTCTCAGTGGTCATTTGGCTGCGTGCCCTCGCGGGCATAGTTTGGTTATTCGTGTGTTGCTGGTTCTACAAGGGCCAGGACGCGTACCAGCTCGTCGGCCAACTGCTGTTGCACGTCCGACAAGCGCGCCTGGGCGCCGACGGACCGCATATCGACTGTCTCCAGCCCGGCATAGCCGCAAGGATTAATCCAGGAAAACGGGGCCAAATCCATCGCCACATTCAGCGACAGCCCATGGTAGGTGCAGCCGTTGCCGCGCACTTTCAAGCCGAGCGCGGCGATTTTGGCGCCCCGCTTCGGCCCGCCGGCCATGTAAATGCCCGGCGCGCCTTCGACGCGCTCACCGACGAGATTATACGCCCCTAACACATTGATGATCGCCTGCTCGATTTTATGGACGAATTGCCGGGCGTACAGCTTGCCGCCGGGCTTGTTGCGGCGCAGGTCGATCAGCAGGTAAATCACCACCTGGCCGGGGCCGTGGTAGGTGACTTCGCCGCCGCGGTCGGTCTGCACCACCGGGATGGCGGCGGCGCCCGCCAGCAGGTGGCCACGGTCGGCGCCCAGGCCCAAGGTGAAGACGGGCGGATGCTCGACGATCCACAGTTCGTCGCGGGTGTCCGGCGTGCGCGCGTCGGTGAAGGCGCGCATCGCGGCGAAGGTGCTGTCGTAGTCGGCGAGGCCGAGGTGGCGGATCAGCGCCGGCTCGGGGTGGGTAGGGGACGTCATGCCGCCATTATAAATCAGCCGTAAAGCGCAGGCGGCAAAGCGGGGCCGGCGGGACTTATCCCGGCTGATGGCGCGCCAGCCACTGCTGGATCGACGGCCGCCGCCACTGGGCGGCGGCGTAATCCTTCAACTTTTGCGGCACCTGGTCGCCGTTGAAGATCAGCCGGTTCAGCATCATGGTCAAATCGACATCGGCGATCGACCACTCGCCGAACAGATTCTCGCCTTGCACCAGCTGGTCGGCGGCGTGGATCAGCTTGTCGGCGGCGGCCCGGCCGGCCTCGGTCAGCGGCGCGCTGGCCTTGCCGAAAAACACCGTCTCGGTGTCGCGCTCGACCCGCACCGGCACCAGATCGCTGCGCAGCCACGCCTG
>DATMSN010001222.1:0-1693 GCA_035565375.1 Duganella sp.
GATAAGATATATCTTAATAAGTTATATCTTAACTTGTTATATCTAAGGAGCTCAACATGTTTGGATTTTCACATCATCATCATCATCCGCGCGCCGCGCATGGCCCGCATCACGGCGGCGGCGGGCGCGGTCGCGGCCCGAAAATGTTCGACGCCGGCGCCATGCGTTATATCGTCTTGCAGTTGATTTCGGAAAAGCCGCGCCATGGCTATGAAATCATCAAGGAGCTGGAGCAGCGTTCCGGCGGCGGCTATACGCCCAGCCCGGGCGCCATCTATCCGCTGCTGTCGATGCTGCTCGATATGGGCCATGTCGCCGCCACCGCCGATGGCAACAAGAAGCTGCATACGATTACCCCCGAGGGCGAGGCTTTCCTGGCCGAGAACCGCCAGTTCGTCGACGCCATCGTGGCCCGCATGAGCGATCCGGCCGAGTCGCGCGACGATCTGCGCACCATCATGCATGAGCTGAAGCACGCGGTCATCGCCCAGGGACAGGAAAACCATCCCAGCGCCGCCAAGCTGGAGCACATCCGGGCGATCCTGCGCCGTACCACGGCCGAGATCCTGGCGCTGGAGTGAACATGGCCGTTCCCCTCGTCCTGACCCCGGCGCGCGAGCGCCTGGTCCTGTGGCTGCTGGCGCTGACGCAATTCACCGTCATCATGGATTTCATGGTGATGATGCCGCTGGCGCCGCAACTGATGCAGGCCTTCGGTATCACGCCGGCGGCCGTGTCCGGCGCGGTGTCGGCCTATGCCTGGTGCGCCGGACTGTCCGGCCTGCTGGCGGCGATGTATATCGACCGCTTCGACCGCAAGCGCCTGCTGCTGTGGATGTTCGCGCTGTTCACGCTGTCGAATCTGGCGTGCGCCATCGCCCCCAATTTCCACGTGCTGGTGCTGTCGCGCGCGTTCGCCGGCGTGACCGGCGGCGTGCTCGGCGCCATCATCATGGCCATCATCGGCGACCTGATTCCGGCCCATCGGCGCGGCGCGGCGACCGGCGTCGTGATGACCTCGTTCAGCCTGGCGGCGGTGGCCGGCGTGCCGACCGGCGTGATGCTGGCCGCCCATTTCGGCTGGGCGTCGCCGTTCTACCTGCTGGTGCTGTTCTCGCTGGTGATCTGGGCGCTGGCCGCGCGGACGTTGCCGTCCATGACCGGCCATTTGACGCAGCGCGTGCCGCTGTCGGCCGTGCTGCCGAACCTGATCGCCCTGTACCGCGTGCCCAACCACCTGAAGGCGTTCGCGCTGTCGTTCGTCAACATGATGACCGGTATGCTGGTGATTCCATTCATCTCGCCCGTGCTGGTGAACAACCTCGGCGTCAAGCCGGCGGAGATCACCTACGTGTATCTGGCCGGCGGCCTGGCGACGCTGGTCAGCGCGCGCCTGGTGGGCAAGTGGTCGGACCGCGCCGGCGCGCACAAGGTGTACCGCTACCTGGCGCTGCTGTCGGTGGCGCCGATGATGTTCATGACGCACATGCCGATGATGCCGCTGCTGGCGGTGATCCTGTTCTTCCCGTTCTTCATGACGGCGGTGTCGGGACGCACCATTCCGCTGCAGGCGCTGATGACGACCGTGCCGGAGCCGTCCCGGCGCGGCGCCTTCCTCAGCGCCAACGCGGCGATCCAGCAGCTGGGCAGCGGCGTCGGCGCCTTGCTGGGCGGCCTGACCCTGCGCACCGAC
>DATMSN010001223.1:0-5369 GCA_035565375.1 Duganella sp.
AGCAGCGGGCCAACGACGCCGCGATGCAGGCCGCGCTGGCGGACTTGCAGGTGTTGCAGACGAAGTCGCAGGAACTGCAACCGATGCCGGCGCCGCGCGCCAAAGCCAAGCCGGCCGATCCGGCGCCGGCATCGTTTGCCAAGACCGAACCGGCGGACGCCAAGGTAAGCGGTTTCGAAATGCAGACGCTGGCCAACCTCACGCCGGCGCAGAAGACGGTGGGCACGTTGGCCTTGCTGGCGCTGGCGGCGGCGCTGGTGGGCGCGGGCTATCTCGGACGGCGCAAGAAGCTGAAGGACATGCTCAATCAGAGTTCATCTAAACCACGTAGGGCGGATTAGCGTAGCGTAATCCGCCATCGGTGAGCCGCCGACGGCGCATAGATGGCGGATTACGGCGTTCCGCCTCTTAAGGCCTACCGGCCAGGTAGGCCGCCTCTTCGATGGGCCCCCGGGCGGTTAGCGGGCCTCGCCCGCTCTTAAGGCCTACCGGCCAGGTAGGCCGCCTCTTCGATGGGCCCCCGGGCGGTTAGCGGGCCTCGCCCGCTAATCCGCCCTACGTGTCAACGATATAAAACAGGTCAGCGAACGAACATCCAAACGGTCAGCACGGCGCCGACCAGCACCACGAACCCGCGCATGACCTTTTCCGGCAACCGGTGAATCAACCACCCACCGCATAACCCACCGGCGATCCCGCCCACGCACAGCGCCAGCGCGGCCGGCCAGCTGACCAAACCGGACGTCGCGAAGATCAGGGCCGCCACCGCGTTCATGGCCATCGCCAGCACGTTCTTGGTGGCCGCCGCCATGCGCACCTGCTGGCCGGCGATGGTCAGCGCGGCCAGCATCAGGAAGCCGATGCCGCCGCCGAAGTAGCCGCCGTAAATCGATATGCAGCCCTGCGTCAGCACCAGCGCCCAGCGCGGCATGCCGCTGGCCGCGTGCAGCGGCTTTTTGCGGAAGCTGCCCCACGCGAACACGCTGGTGGCGAACAGCACCAGCCACGGCACCAGCCGCGCGAAGAACGACGCCGGGGTATTGAGCAGCAGGATGGCGCCGAACACGCCGCCGATGGCGCTGATGATCAGCATCTGGCGGAACGTTAGCGGACCGACGTCGCCCGCCAGCTTGCGCCCCGCGTAGGCGGACGTGATCTGGCTGGGGAACAGCGCGATGGTCGAGGTCATGTTGGCGGCCAGCGGATTCAATCCGGCCAGCAGCAGGGCCGGGAAGGTGATGAACGAGCCGCCCCCGGCGAGCGCGTTTTGCACGCCGGCGAGAAATCCGGCGGCGGCGACCATCAGGACGATATGGATTTCAAGCGGCGGGACTGGCGGCATGGGCGGGGCGCGGACATGGTTGGTGTGGAAGCGGACGAAACAATAGTTTCCGCTCGATTATAACCGTGGTCCGCAAACCTTTCCGGGCGCCGTGTGGATGCCGGCGGTGCTACGATATTCCGTATGACGACACCATACCAACTCTATTACTGGGACGGCCTGCAGGGCCGCGGCGAATTCGTGCGGCTGGCGCTGGAGGAGGCGGGCATCCCCTACGACGATGTGGCGCGGGCCAAAAAGGGCATGCCGGCGTTGATGGCGAGCCTCGACGGCGACAAGGTCGATCATCCGTCGTTCGCGCCGCCGGTGCTGCGCGCCGGCGAGCTGCTGATCGGGCAGACGGCCAACATCCTGCTGTTCCTCGGCGCCCGGCATGGGCTGGCGCCGCGCGCGGAGGCGGGGCGCCTGTGGGCCAATCAGCTGCAGCTGACCATCTCCGACATCGTCGCCGAGGCGCACGACACGCACCATCCCATCTCCACCAACAAATACTACGAAGACCAGAAGAAGGAAGCCAAGGCGCGCGCGAAGGATTTCAGGCAGACGCGCATACCGAAGTTCCTCGAGTATTTCGAGGGCGTGGTGCGGCGTAATCCGGGGCGGGGCGGCTGGGCCGTCGGCTCGCGCCTGTCGTATGTCGACCTGTCGTTGTTCCAGCTGGTCGAGGGCTTGCGGTATGCGTTCCCGAAGACGATGGCCAAGCTCGAGCCGTCGTATCCCGGCCTTGTGGCCTTGCGTGACAAGGTGGCGGCGCGGCCCAATATCGCGGCCTACCTGCGTTCGAAGCGGCGCATCCCCTTCAACGAGGACGGCATATTCCGCCACTACCCCGAGTTGGAGTAACGGGGAACCCCCGCCTCGGACGAAGCGGGGGCGGTCCGAATCAGGCCGCGCCGACCACTGGATAGCCGGCATCGGCGATGGCCGATTTCAATTGAGCCAGCGGGGTGGCGCTGTCGATTTTGACGGTCTTGGTGGCCAGGTCGACGTCAACCTTGGCGGCGGCATCGATCGCCTGCACCGCCTTGGTCACCGCGCCCACGCAATGCCCGCAACTCATGTTTTCCACTTGTAGTTTATACATGGACTACTCCTTCAGGGTTTCGATGATTCTACTGTATGCCTTCCAATCGTGGGAAGGTCAATGGAAACGTTCGAATTTTTCTATGGTACGATCTACGGTTTTCGTAAAAATGACGCCTAGTGATGAAATCAATAATCTTTTGCACAAGCTTCATAAAAGACGCCGAGGCGTGGGAAGGCCGATATAAGCGCTGGCTCGATTATTATCAAGACATTCCCATTGATGCCATTAAGAAGATTATGATTGACGACGGGTCGCCATTCTTGCCGCCCGCTGAAATCATCAAGACGGTCTCGAACACGGCGCCGTTGGCGGCGGAAGAAGGTTTGAATCTGATCATTCGATTCGATAATAATTTGGGGCGGCAGAGTATTAAAGACTATCCCGGCTGGTGGCGCAGCTTCCTGCATTCGATCGATGTGGCCAGGGAATTAGGCGCGGATAAAATCATTCATCTCGAGTCGGACGCGTATATATTAAGTCCCCGGTTGGTCGATTTCATTAACCAGGCCCAAACCGGGTGGCATGTCTTGTGGACCCAGTACAACGATTTCCCGGAGACGGCAATCCAGGTGATTTGTCGCGATCAATTCGAGAGTTTCGAAAATTTTAAGAAGACAAATCCGTCATTGCATTTCCCGGATATGGCCGAACACGTACTGCCTTTCACGGCGGTGCACCGCGAATTCAAGGGCGATCGCTATAGCGAGCTGCAGCGGAATCGGGGAGGGATACTCCGCTCGAAGAAATTTAATTTTCTTCGGTTGATCAATTGGGAGTTCTTCACCGTGCCGGTTCCCGGGGACGCGGACTTCGCGACCCAGGGTGTAAGCCGGCAGCGCCTAGCGTTTCGGCGCAACGGATAATCGACGCCTCATCTCCACGCGCCGTCAGCTTTCCGGCGGATCGTCCAGCCGGGCCAGGTCGAGGCTGACCATGGCCCAGATGCCGTCGGCGTAGTCCGGCTCGCGCGACAGGTACTCCACTTCCGACGGTTTGATCTCGAAGGCCTTGCCCTGCTCGACCAGCTGGCCGACATGGCCGTAGATGGCCTTGGTGGCGTTGCTCATCGCTTTGTCCACCGTCTCGCCGGTCGTCACGCAGCCCGGGATGTCCGGCACGGTCACCCCGTAGCGGCTGCCTTCACGCTTTTGGATCAGGATAGGAATGTCCATTTTCTTACCTCGGCGGTGGTCGAAAAGGCGGGCGAAATCAATGACTTGGATCATAGTGTCATACAGGATGCCACAGGATTCAAGAACTTTCGTGGATCAACACGCTTACTTGTGCATAGGTTGGATGACAGAAACTGTTTGCCAAAAAAGAAGCCCCGCCGGCATTGCTGCGGGCGGGGCTAACAGGTACGTGTTTATTCTACTACATTACAGTACGTCGCTGGCGTGATCGGCCAGGCGCGAGCGTTCGCCGCGCGCCAAGGTCACGTGGCCGCTGTGCGACCAGCCCTTGAAGCGGTCGACCACGTAGGTCAGGCCGCTCGAGCCCTCGGTCAGGTACGGCGTGTCGATCTGCGCGATGTTGCCCAGGCAGAGGATCTTGGTGCCCGGACCGGCGCGCGTGACCAGGGTCTTGACCTGCTTCGGCGTCAAGTTCTGCGCCTCGTCGATGATCAGGAACTTGTTGACGAAGGTGCGGCCGCGCATGAAGTTGAGCGACTTGATCTTGATGCGCGAACGGATCAGGTCCTGGGTCGCCGCGCGGCCCCATTCGCCGCCGTCCGAGTCGGACTTGTTGAGCACTTCGAGGTTGTCGTCGAAGGCGCCCATCCACGGCGACATCTTCTCTTCCTCGGTGCCCGGCAGGAAACCGATGTCCTCGCCGACCGGCACCGTCACGCGGGTGACGATGATTTCGTTGTAGAGCTTGGTTTCCAGCACTTGCGCCAGGCCGGCGGCCAGGGCCAGCAGGGTTTTGCCGGTGCCGGCCTGGCCGAGCAAGGTGACGAAGTCGCATTCCGGATTCATCAGCAAGTTCAAGGCGAAGTTCTGCTCGCGGTTGCGCGCGGTAACGCCCCACACATTGTTCTTGTTGTGGCTGAAGTCGCGCAGCGTTTGCAGCACGGCGGTCTTGCCGTTGATCTGCTTGACCTGGCCGTAGAACGGCGCCTCGCCATTCTTAGGCTCCAGGAAGATGAACTGGTTCACCAGCAGCGACGGCACGAACGGACCGGTGACGCGGTAGAACGTCGCGCTCTGGCCGTTTTTGTTTTCCTGCCACGATTCCAGGTCCTTGCCGTGCTTGGTCCAGAAGTCGTCCGGCAGCTGGACGATACCCGAGTACAGCAGGTCGGTATCTTCCATCACGTGGTCGTTGAAGTAGTCCTCGGCCGGCAGGCCCAGCGCGCGCGCCTTGATGCGCATGTTGATGTCCTTCGACACCAGCACCACCGGACGGCCTTCCTGCTCCGCCTCCAGCGAACGCACGACGGACAGGATCTGGTTGTCGGCCTTGCCGACCGGCAGGCCGACCGGCAGGTCCGCCGTCTGCATGCGGGTCTGGAAGTACAGGCGGCCCTTGGCGTCCTTGTTGCCCAGCTTGGACAGCGGGATGCCGTTCTCGATGGCGTCGTCGTCGGTGTTGGAGACCAGCGCGTCGAGGGTGCGCGACACCTGGCGGGCGTTGCGCGCCACCTCGGTCATGCCCTTCTTGTGGTTGTCCAACTCTTCCAACGTCATCATCGGCAGGTAGACGTCGTGCTCCTCGAAGCGGAACAGCGACGATGGATCGTGCATCAGCACGTTGGTGTCGAGCACGAACAGCTTGGTCGTGCCGGTCTGGTCGGCGTGACGGCTGGTCGACGATTTGATCGCCACTTCGTTGATCTTGTGCTTGGCAGGGTGTGGCGCCTCGGCGTTGATCGGCGTGACCTTGCCGCGCGCGACCGGCGCGGCGGGCTTGGCCTTGGCGGCCGGCTTGACGGCCGCC
>DATMSN010001224.1:0-1711 GCA_035565375.1 Duganella sp.
CGACCGCGTCGCACAGCAGCGCGGTCAGGCCGGCGGCGAACAGGCGGCGGAAGGTGTAGCGGGCGGCGACCACGCGGTGCGTGCCGCGTCCGACATCCTGCATGATGCCGTTCATTTTTTGCGCGCCGTGACTCATGCCGATGGCGAACACCAGGAACGGCACCAGGATCGAGTACGGATCGAGCGAATACCCGAGCAACGGCAGCATGCCGAGCTGCCACAGCACCGCCACCAGCGAAGCGCCGACCACCAGCAAGGTCGAACGCACGCAGCGCGTGCTCCAGTAGACGGCCGCCATGGCGATCAGCACCGCCGCGACGAAGAAGCCCAGCATGGCGCGCACGCCGGCGATCAAGTCGCCCGATATCTTGGCGAAGCCGGTGATGTGGACCGTGACGCCCCGCGCCTCATACTTCTGGCGCAGCGATTCGAGGCGCTGCGACAGCACGCCGTAGTCGAGCGGCTTGCCGTCGGCCTGCTGCAGCAGCGGCAGATAGATGACGCTGGAGCGGCCGTCGGCAGCCACCAACTGGCCGATCTCGCCGGAACGCGCGACGTTCATCCGAAGCTGTCCGAGGCTGGCGGCGCCGCCGTCGTAGCCCTCCGGGATCACCGGCCCGCCCTCGAGGCCCTCCTCCGTGACGCCGACCCAGCGCGTCGACGGCGTCCACAGGGACTTCATCTGCACCCGGTTGACGCCGGGGATCAGAAACGCCTCGTCGCTCAGCTGGCGCAGCGTGTCGAGGTATCGGGCCTGATAGATGCCGCCGTCCGGATTGGCGACGGCGATACGCACCGCGTTGCCAAGGCCGGCCAGTTCGCCCTGCCATGCAAGGTAGTTGCGCACGTACGGGTGCTGGGCCGGAATGGTCTTCTCGAAACTGGCGTTCAGTTGCAGGCGCGTGGTCTGCCATCCCAGCAAGGCGGTGACGACGGCGCAGACCAGCAGTACCCACAGGCGGTGCGAAAACAGCAGGCGTTCCAGCAGGCCGGCCTTGTCGCCGCCGTTCGTGCGATTGGAAGCCATCATTTCGCACCTCCGCCGGCGGCGATGCGCACCGGCCCGGCCATGCCGAGGGCCAGCATGCCACCCTCTTTCAACGGTATCACGCCGGCCAGCGGCGCCAACGGCGCGCCGGGTTGCAGTTTGAGCGTGTCGCCGTCGCTGCGCAGAATCTGGCCGGCCTGGTTGACCAGCACCACGGCCGGCATCGAGGAGCTCCCCGCCGCTTCCGCCACCAGGGCCGATCCGGTGATCGAAACCGGTATCGGCGTGGACCACTGGGTCCAGCTGTCGCCGCCATCGCGGCTGCGCCAGACGTTGCCGCGCAGGCCGGCGAGCATCATGTCGCGCGCCGCGGCGTCGAGGATTTCGGCGGTGAAAAAGCTGCCTTTGTACGGCACCGCGAGCTTGCGGAAGCTGCGGCCACGGTCGTCCGAGCGCAGCGCCAGCCCCTGTTCGCCGGCCACCAGCAAGGTGTCGCCATGGGCGCGCAGCGCATACAGGTGCAAGGCCTGCGGGTTGGACGTGCCACCCATCAGGCTTTGCCAGGTGCGGCCGCCGTCGGCGGTGCTGAAGGCCAGATTGTAGGCGCCCACCACCACGCCGTGATCGGCGTCGTAGAAGTGCAGGTCGAACAAAGGTTTGTCGGCGCCGTCGGCCTTCAGGCGCCGGGCCTCGGCCAGGGCACGCGCATCGCCGCCCGCCTAG
>DATMSN010001225.1:0-4532 GCA_035565375.1 Duganella sp.
AGTTCGGGGCGGTGGCGGATGGTCTGGCCGTGGACGGCGACGGCGCGCACGGCGTCCGCCTTGCGGCCGGCCTCGTCCAACAGCTGCGCCACGCATTGGGCGTAGAACTGCGCCAGCTGGTTGGCGGCCAGCGCCTCCCGCTCGATCTCGTTGTCGCCGGCCGCCTGCAGCGCCATCAGCTCGGCGCGTAACGCCGGAGGAAACGCGATATAGGCCGCCGCCAGCGTGGTGATGGCGTCGCCGGTAAATTCCGCCAGCGCGCCGTCCACGCCGTCCAGGCTGGTGCCGGACATCAAACCGATATAGTGGGTCATTGTTGTTCCTCGGGCTGAAAAGGCTATTTTGCCTGAGCTTGCGTGTGCTGTCGCACGGAACAAGCGGCTTGGGCGGAGCATTATGTGTTCAGGGCAAGAGAAACAGACGAAAAAAAACAGGCCGATGCGGCGGCCTGTTTTGTTCGGAGCGTGTGCGGCTTATTTCGCCGCGACGCGGGTGCCGGTCGAGCCGCCCGGCTGCAGCAGCGCGAAGCGGTGCGACATGTCCGACGCGTAGATCTTGAAGCGCGACAGTTCGGCGGCCGTCAATGGCGCCTGGGCCGTGACGTTCATCTTGCTCGGGTCCTTGGCTTCGCCGCCGACGCGGAATTCATAGTGCAGGTGCGCGCCGGTCGACCAGCCGGTGGTGCCGACGTAACCGATCACGTCACCCTGGCTGACCTTGCTGCCTTTTCTGATGCCCGGGGCGAAGCGGCTCATGTGGGCGTAGGCGGTCGAGTAGTTGTTCCAGTGCTTGATCGTGACGAAATTGCCGTAGCCGTTTTGGGTGCCGGCGAAGTCAACCACGCCATCGCCCGAGGCGCGGATCGGCGTGCCGGTCGGGGCGGGGAAGTCGATGCCCTTGTGGGCCTTCCATTCGCCCGACACCGGATGCACGCGCATCGAGAAGCCCGACGAAATCCGCGTGAATTCCACCGGCGACTTCAGGAAGGCCTTTTTCAGCGCCTTGCCGTCGAAGCTGTAATAGCCGCCGCCCTGGCGGGTCTGCGGGTCTTCGAACCACACCGATTGATACGTCGTGCCGCGGTTGGTGAATTCGCCAGCCAGGATGCGGCCCGCGCGAACAAATTCCCCATCCTGCCAGAACGTCTCGTACACCACGTTGAAATGGTCGCCGCGCTTCAGGTCGCCCCGGAAGTCGATGCTGGTCGAGAACATCTCGACGATTTGCTTGACGATCGTGTCCGGCAGCTTGGCGCCGTCCTCGTTCGAGTCGGTGGCCGCGAACAGGGTCGAGGTGATGGTGCGGGCATGCATCTCGACTCGGCGTTCCAGCTTGGCCGGTTCTTCTTCCGCGACGAAGCGGTCGTTCTTGCGGGAAATCTTGATGTTCTTGACAGGGATGTCCTTGCCGTCGACCACGACCGCGCGCAGCCATTGCAGGTTGCCCTCATCGTCGGTCTGCGCCTGGACGCGCTTGCCCGTCTTCAACTGCATGACGCCTTTGGCGACCTTGTCTTTTTTGATGAAGTTTTCGGCGGCGTCGTCCTCGACACCCAGACGCGTCAGCAGCGTCGCCAGCGTGTCGCCGGCGCGGATGCGTTCTTCGTGGACGAAGTGCTCGTTCGAGGATTGCTGCTCAAGTGCCGTGATCTGCGGGCTAAGATCCGGCATCGCGACCGCTTCCTGCACGGATTTAACCGGCAAATCGGCGGCGTCGGGGGCCAGCGGCGCGACGCCGGCGGCACCGAACGCACAGACTGTCAGGAACAGTGCCGATGCGCTGACGATGCGCGCCTTGCGCGTGGAAGCTATCAGACTGTACAAGCGTGAGCTCGTGAATTTATGTATTTGGTTCATGCAATCAGTTAAAATTTGCCGCTTGACCTATTCAGGAACCTTTTATTTCTTCTAATTATTGTCGGGTTTCGTTTTCGTACGGCAAGATTGATGGATCGAGGATTATAACAAACTCCTGAGGCTGACTACCTTTTTTTGAAAAAAACTCCCAAAATATATGACTACCCCTTCTTCCGCAGCGCCGCCCGCCTCTAAAGTGCTACCCCTGACCGACCGTGTGCAAGAGGCGCTCGCCATCACCAAACGGGGTGTCGACGAGTTGCTGATTGAAAGCGAGTTCGCCCAGAAGCTGGCGCGCTCCGAACAAAGCGGCGTGCCGCTGCGCATCAAACTGGGCCTGGACCCGACCGCGCCGGATTTGCACCTCGGCCACACCGTCGTGCTCAACAAGATGCGTCAGTTGCAAGATCTGGGCCATCAAGTCATTTTCCTCATCGGCGACTTCACCTCCATGATCGGCGACCCGTCCGGCCGCAACATGACGCGGCCGCCGCTGACCAAGGAGCAGGTCGAGCAGAACGCGATGACCTATTTCAAGCAGGCGTCGCTGGTGCTGGACCCGTCCAAGACCGAAATCCGCTACAACTCCGAGTGGTGCGATCCGCTGGGCGCGCGCGGCCTGATCAAGCTGGCCTCGCATTACACCGTCGCCCGCATGATGGAGCGCGACGATTTTAGCAAACGCTTCAAGGGTGGGACACCGATCGCGGTCCATGAGTTCCTCTATCCCCTGATGCAGGGCTATGATTCGGTCGCTTTGAAGTCCGATCTCGAGCTTGGCGGCACCGACCAGAAATTCAACCTGCTGGTCGGCCGCGAGCTGCAGAAGGACTACGACCAGGAACCGCAGTGCATTTTGACCATGCCGCTGCTGGAAGGGTTGGACGGCGTCGACAAGATGTCCAAGTCGAAGAACAACTACATCGGCATCACCGAGCCGGGCAACACCATGTTCGCCAAGATCATGAGCATTTCCGACGTGATGATGTGGAAATACTATGAGTTGCTGTCGTTCCGCTCGATCGCCGACGTCGCCGCGCTCAAGGCCGCCATCGACGGCGGCGCCAACCCGCGCGACGCCAAGGTGGCGCTGGCGCAGGAAATCGTCGCCCGCTTCCACTCGCAGGCGGCGGCCGACGAGGCGCTCGCCGACTTCGTCAACCGCTCCAAGGGCGGCATTCCGGACGACGTGCCGGAAGTGGCGCTGGCCGGCGCCCCGGTCGGCATTCCGCAGTTGCTGAAGATGGCCGGCCTGTGCCCGTCCACGTCGGAGGCGATGCGCATGATCGACCAGGGCGGCGTGCGCCTGGACGGCACCGTCGTCAGCGACAAGGCCGTCAAGATCGCGGCCGGCACCTTCGTGCTGCAAGTGGGCAAGCGCAAGTTCGCGCGCGTCACCTTGTCCGCATGATCGCGCTGCTGCAACGGGTGAGCGACGCCAGGGTGGTGGTCGATGGCGCCACCGTCGGCGCCATCGGGGCCGGCCTGATGGTGCTGGTGTGCGCCGAGCGCAACGACACCGAGAAGGACGCCGACGCGCTGCTGACCAAAATGCTGGGTTACCGGGTGTTTTCCGACGACGCCGGCAAGATGAACCGCAGCGTCGCCGACGTGGCCGGCGGCTTGCTGCTGGTGCCGCAGTTCACCTTGGCGGCCGACACCAAGTCCGGCACCCGGCCTTCGTTCACGCCCGCCGCCGCGCCGGCCGACGGCTTGCGCCTGTTTAATTATTTTGTCGAGCAGGCGCGCTTGAGGCACACTGTGGTGCAAACCGGCCAGTTTGGTGCGGACATGAAAGTCACGTTGACCAACGACGGACCTGTAACGTTTTGGCTGCAAACCAACTCTAAATAAAAGACAGCCGGGAGACCAAAGATGAAACTGTCGAGTGAGAGCTTTCGCGACGGCGCGGCGATGCCGCCCGCCTGCGCCTTCGCCGCCATCGCCGGCGACGGTCAGGTGGCGCTGTCGGCCAACCGCAATCCGCATCTGGGCTGGAGCGACGTGCCGGCGGGCACCGAATCGCTGGTGTTGCTGTGCATCGACGGCGACGTGCCGCGCGACGCCACCGACGTCAACCGCGCCGGCGTCAGTCTGCGGGCGAGCATGCCGCGCGACGATTTTTTCCACTGGAGCCTGATCGACATCCCGGTCGGTCGGCGCGAGATCGCCGAGGGCGCGTTGTCCGACGGCGTGCTCGCGCGCGGCAAGCCGGGGCCGGAGGTGACGCTCGACGGCGCCACCTTGCGCCAGGGCGTCAACGATTACACCGCGTGGTTCTCCACCGACCCGGCGATGGCCGGCGACTATTACGGTTATGATGGCCCCTGTCCGCCGTGGAACGACGAGCGCGTCCACCATTATATTTTCCGCCTGTACGCGCTCGATGTGCCGCGCCTGGCCCTGGAAGGGCGCTTCACCTGCGTCGACGTGCTCAACGCCATCCACGGCCACATCGTCGACGAGGCGCAACTGATCGGCACGTACACCCTGAATCCGGCCCTGGCCGCCGCGCCGGCCCGCAAGACACGAAAAAAGACTGCATGAACCACACCACTATTTTGCTGATCCGCCATGGCGAGACGGCCTGGAACGCCGTGCGCCGCCTGCAGGGCCATATCGATATCCCGCTCAACGCCGAGGGCGAACGCCAGGCCGGCGCGCTGGCGCGGGCGC
>DATMSN010001226.1:0-17400 GCA_035565375.1 Duganella sp.
GCCTCGTAGGCGCTCAGCGCGGCGAGGCGCTGTTCCGGCGTGGCGTCGCCCTCGTCGGCGAGGTCGTCGGCGCTGCGGGCGAAGGCGTAGATGGCTTCGACCGCGGGACGTAGACGACTTGGTAACAAAATGGAAGCAACAGGGAAATTTTCGTAGTGATCAACGGACATACACACCCAGCCTAAAGCAATATTTTTTAGATTAATGACGCAAAAGTCATTTGCAAACGAATTTGCTCGGCTTATAATTAATTAACGGAAAGTCATTTATTTCCAACCCGTAATAGTAGTGCCAACTACACTCCAGAGCAAGGAAAAGGAAAGTACTGTGGTCGCCCCCAAAATCCCGCGTCAGATTCCCCCTCTTTTCATCGCATTGCTGACGGCCGCCACGCTGTCGGCCTGCTCGAAGCCCGCCGAAAAAACCGAAGACATCCGCCCGGTGCGCGCGATTGTGCTCAGCAGTAGCGATGTCGACGTCAACGCCGAGTTCTCCGGCGAGGTCCGCGCGCGCGTCGAGTCACGCTTGGGCTTCCGCGTCGCCGGCAAGATCGTCAGCCGGAAGGTCGATGTCGGCGCGCTGGTCAAGCGCGGCCAGGTGCTGATGCAGCTCGACCCCCAGGATTTGCAATTATCGCAGGCCCAGGCGTTGGCCGCGCTGCGTTCCGCTGAAACCAGCCGCGACCTGGCCAAGGCCGAGCTGAAACGCTATCAGGAGCTGCGCAGCAAGAACTTCGTCAGCCAGGCCGTGCTCGACGAGAAGGAATCGACCTTCAAGTCCGCGCAGTCGAACGTCGACGCCTCGCAGGCGGCGTATCGCGGCCAGTCCAACCAGGCCGGCTACGCGGCGCTGGTGTCCGACGTCGATGGCGTCGTGACCCTGGTGTCGGCCGAGGTCGGGCAGGTGGTGCAGCCCGGCACGGAGGTGGTGCGCGTGGCCAAGTCCGGCGAGAAGGAAATCGTCATCGGCTTGCCGGAGGATAAGGTCGAAACGCTGCGTAAGATTTCGGACGTGCATGTGCGTTTGTGGGCCGACCCGTCCAAGGCGGTGATCGGCAAGATCCGCGAGATTTCGCCGATGGCCGATCCGGCCACCCGCACTTACACCGCCAAGGTGTCGATCCCCGACAGCCTGGAGGAGGCCAAACTGGGCATGACGGCCGTGGTCCGGTTCGCGTCGAAGACGGCGACGCCGCAGATCAAGGTGCCGCTGACGGCGCTGTTCAGCGAGAAATCGGTCACCTCGGTGTGGGTGGTCGAGGGCGGCGTCGTCAAGCTGGTGCCGGTGACCATCGCCGGCGTGGCCGGCAACGACCTGGTGCTGGGCAGCGGCGTCAAGCCGGGCCAGACCGTCGTCACGGCCGGCGTAAACCTGCTCAAGCCGGGCCAGAAAGTCAAAATCCTCGGCAGCGAAGTGCCCGTCAAGCCCGCCGCGCCGGCCGCGCCCGCAGTCGTCGAGGCCGCCAAATGAAGGAAGGATTCAACCTCTCGCGCTGGGCGCTCGAACACATCCCGCTGACGCGCTACCTGATCGCGGTGCTGCTGATTGGCGGCGCGCTCAGCTACAGCAACCTGGGCCAGGATGAAGATCCGCCGTTCACCTTCCGGGCGATGGTGGTGCGCGCCAACTGGCCGGGCGCGACGTCGCTGCAGATGGCCGAGCAGGTCACCGACAAGCTGGAAAAGAAACTGCAGGAAACGCCGGGCATCGACGAGATCAGCAGCTACTCCAAGCCGGGCGAGACCACCATCATCCTGAAGCTGCGCGAATCGACGCCGCCCAAGGATGTCACGCAATCCTGGTACCAGGTGCGCAAGAAGATCGGCGACATCCGCGGCACCCTGCCGCCGGGCGTGCAGGGGCCGTTCTTCAATGACGAGTTCGGCGATACCTACGGCTCGATCTTCGCGCTGTCCGGCGACGGCTTCTCCTATGCCGAGGTGAAGGATTACGCCGATTTCGTCCGCCAGCAGTTGCTGAATGTGCCGATGGTGTCCAAGGTCGAGCTGTTCGGCGTCCAGGACGAGAAGATCAACATCGAGTTCTCGCACAAGAAGTTCGCCCAGCTGGGCATTCCGATCGAAGCCATCGCCAACCAGATCGCCACGCAGAACAGCGTCGAGTCGACCGGCGTGCTGGTCACGCCGACCGATAACCTGCAGGTGCGCGTCACCGGCGCGTTGAAGACCGTCAAGGATCTGGCGGAGCTCGAACTGCGCGCCAACGGCACCACGTTCCGCCTGGGCGACTTTGCCACCATCAAGCGCCAGTACCAGGACCCGCCGGGCGACAAGATGCGCTTCAACGGCAAGGAAGTCATCGGCCTGGGCGTGTCGATGGAGAAGGGCGGCAACATCATCGAACTCGGCAAGCACATGGAAAAAACCGTGGCCGAGATGAAGGCCAAGCTGCCTGTAGGTATCGAGCTCGAGCGCGTGTCGGACCAGCCGGCGGCGGTCAAGGCCTCCGTGGGCGAGTTCGTCCACACGCTGATCGAGGCGGTGCTGATCGTGCTGGCCGTCAGTTTCGTCGCGCTCGGCCTGCACAGCAAGCCGTTCCGGCTCGACATCCGTCCCGGCCTGGTGGTGGCGCTGTCGATTCCGCTGGTGCTGGCGGTGACCTTCCTGTTCATGCGCATGCTCGACATCGATTTGCACAAGATCTCGCTGGGTGCGCTGATCATCGCGCTGGGCCTGCTGGTGGACGACGCCATCATCGCCGTCGAAATGATGGTGCGCAAGATGGAGGAGGGCATGTCGCGCTTCGACGCGGCCACTTTCGCCTACACGTCGACGGCGATTCCGATGCTCACCGGCACCCTGATCACCGTCGCCGGCTTCCTGCCGATCGGCATGGCCAAGTCGGCCGCCGGCGAGTACACGTTCTCGTTGTTCTCGGTCAACGCGCTGGCGCTGGTCATTTCGTGGGTGGTGGCGGTGACGTTCACGCCTTATCTCGGCTTTATCTTGCTCAAGGTGAAGCCGCACGCCGACGGCGGCAACGATCACGACTTGTTCGACACGCCCGGCTTCCGCCGCTTCCGCGCGGTGGTCAACTGGTGCGTCGAGTATCGCAAGACGACCATCGCGCTGTCGCTGGCGGTCTTCGCGCTGGGCGTGTACGGCTTCAATTTTATCGAGAAGCAATTCTTCCCGGATTCGAGCCGTCCCGAGCTGATGGTCGAGCTGTGGACGCCGGAAGGCACCACCTTCGCCGCCAACGAGGCGCAGGTCAAGAAGTTCGAGGCGTTCGTCAATAAGCAGCCGGGCGTGGTCAGCGTGACCAGCTACGTCGGCACCGGCAGCCCGCGCTTCTATCTGCCGCTGGACCAGATCTTCCCGCAGACCAACGTCTCGCAGATCGTCGTGCTGCCCAAGGACTTGAAGGCCCGTGGCGAGCTGCGCCAGAAGATAGTCGATATCTTCAAGACCGATTTCCCCGAGGTGCGCGGCCGGGTCAAGCTGCTGCCGAACGGGCCGCCGGTGCCGTATCCGGTGCAGTTCCGCGTGACCGGCACCGAGGTGGCCAAGGTGCGCGCCATCGCCGACCAGGTCAAGGACGTCATGCGCGCCAATCCGAACACCATCGGCGTCAATGACAACTGGAACGAGTCGATCAAGGTGCTGCGCCTGGACCTGGATCAGGACAAGATGCGCGCCGTCGGCGTGACATCGCAAACGGTCATGCGCGCGGCCAATACCATTCTGTCCGGCACGACCGTCGGCCAGTTCCGCGAGGATATCAAGCTGATCGACATCCAGATCCGCCAGCCCATCGACGAGCGCAACACGATCTCGATCCTGAACGACACCAATATTCCGACCGAGAGCGGCAAGTTCGTGACGATCAGCCAGCTGGCGCGCGCGCACTTCGTGTGGGAGCCGGGCGTGGTGTGGCGGGAAGGGCGCGAATGGGCGATCACGGTTCAGGCGGACGTCGGCGACAACATCCAGGGGCCGACCGTCTCGAGCCAGATCGAACCGGAGCTCAAGGCGCTGCGCGCCGCGCTGCCGGCCGGCTACGCGATCACCATCAAGGGCGCGGCCGCCGACAGCGGCTCGGCCGAGGCCTCGATCGCGGCCAACCTGCCGCTGGCGATCTTCATCATCTTCACGTTGCTGATGTTGCAGCTGCATAGCTTCTCGCGGGCGCTGCTGGTGTTCCTGACCGGTCCGCTGGGCGTGGCGGGGGCGGCGATGGCGCTGCTGTTGCTGGGCCGTCCGCTGGGCTTTGTCGCCAACCTGGGCATCATCGCGCTGTTCGGCATGATCATCCGCAACTCGGTGATCCTGGTCGACCAGATCGAGCAGGACATCAAGGCCGGCCACGATCCGTGGACCGCGATCGTCGAATCGGCGGTGCGCCGTTGCCGTCCGATCATCCTGACGGCGGCGGCCGCCGCGCTGGCGATGATACCGTTGTCGCGCTCGGTGTTCTGGGGGCCGATGGCGGTGGCGATCATGGGCGGCCTGATCGTGGCGACCGCGCTGACGCTGTTGTTCCTGCCGGCGCTGTACGCGGCGTGGTTCCGCGTGAAGAAGCCGACTGGCGGCGCTGTCGAGACCCATTAACGGCAAGGTCGTACCCAGTGGGGTACGACCCCAAAGAGCAGCGCTTTGCGGGTTTATTAGGCAAAAATAAGCGAAAAACAGCGGAATGCTGGTGTTAGTTTAAAAATCACCACATTTCGCTAAAAAACCCGTTAGAATACCGCGTTGAAGTTGAAAGCTCCCACGGAAAATAGTGGGGCCAGGGCGACCGTTTTCACTTACGGGTCGCCCTTTGCTTTTGTGCAAACATGCCGCGAGGATGGCGAAATTGGTAGACGCACCAGGTTTAGGTCCTGACGCCAGCAATGGTGTGGGGGTTCGAGTCCCCCTCCTCGCACCAACTGTAATACTATTTTTTTGGACGATTTTTACATGGCAACTGCAGTCGAAACCTTGGGCAAACTCGAACGTCGTATCACGATCTCCTTCCCGCTGACCGAAGTACGCAGCGAAGTTGAGAAACGCCTGAAAGTGCAAGCCAAAACGGCTAAGGCACCAGGCTTCCGTCCGGGTAAAGTTCCTCTGAAAATGGTCGCAGCACAGTACGGTTATCAGATCGAGACCGAAGTGTTGAACGACAAAGTTGGCCGCGCTTTCAACGACGCCGCAAACGAAAACCAGCTGCGCGTGGCTGGCTACCCGAACATCCAGCCGAAGGAAGACTCGCCAGAAGGCGTGCTGACCTTCGACGCGACGTTCGAAGTCTACCCGGAAGTGGTCGTCGGCGACCTGACCACGGTGGAAATCGAAACCGTCAAGGCCGAGGTCTCGGAAGCTGAAATCGACAAGACCATTGAAATCCTGCGCAAACAGCGCGTGCACTTCCACACCAAGGGCGAAGCCGGTGAACACGGCGACGGCGGCGAGCCGGTTGCCGCCAACGGCGACCGCGTCACCGTCGACTTCGTCGGTTCGATCGACGGCGTTGAGTTCCCAGGCGGCAAAGCCGAAGACTATCCGTTCGTGCTCGGCGAAGGCCGCATGCTGCCGGAATTCGAAGCGGCGACCGTCGGCCTGAAGGTCGGCGAAGCGAAGACTTTCCCGCTGGCTTTCCCGGAGGACTACCACGGTAAAGACGTCGCCGGCAAAACCGCCTCGTTCACCATCACGCTGAAAAAGCTGGAATGGGCGCACCTGCCGGAAGTCGACGCCGAATTCGCCAAATCGCTGGGCGTGGCCGATGGCGACGTCGCCAAAATGCGCGAAGACATCAAAGTCAACCTCGAGCGCGAAGTCGCCGGCCGCGTCAAGGCCCGCAACAAGGAAGCCGTCATGGACGCGCTGGTCAAGACCGCCACCCTGGACGTGCCGCAGTCGCTGATCGCCCAGGACAGCGAGCGCCTGGCCGAAATGACCCGCCAGGACATGGAACAGCGCGGCATGAACGTCAAGGACGTGCCATTCCCACAAGAACTGTTCGCTGAAAAAGCCGAGCGTCGCGTGCGCCTGGGCCTGATCCTGTCGCAACTGGTCGGCGAGAACAAGCTGCAAGCCCAGCCGGAGCAGGTCAAGGCGCAAGTCGAAGACTTCGCCCAGAGCTACGAAGACCCGCGCGAAGTGCTGAAGTACTACTACAGCGATCGCCGCCGTCTGGCCGAGGTGGAAGCCCTTGTATTGGAAGAAAACGTCGTCAACTACGTCCTGGGCCTGTCGAAGACGTCGTCCAAGGTCGTGGCCTTTGACGAACTGATGGGAAGCAACGCTCAAGCGTAATTCAGCACCGGCCGAAGTGACAAATAGCTGACAAGTTTGCCGTAACGATTTGTAGTAGTATTGTCACTCCGGCCTAGCTGCTTCACAAGGAAATAGAATGACTGGTTTTAACCGTAATCCGGCGCTGGACACTGAAATGCTCGGCTTGGTGCCGATGGTGGTCGAACAAAGCGGTCGCGGCGAGCGTTCGTACGATATCTACTCGCGCCTGCTCAAGGAACGCATCATCTTCATGGTCGGTCCCGTCAACGACCAGATGGCCAACCTGGTGGTCGCGCAGCTGCTGTTCCTGGAAAGCGAAAATCCGGACAAGGATATCTCGCTGTACATCAATTCGCCCGGCGGTTCGGTCTCGGCCGGCCTGGCGATCTTCGACACGATGCAGTTCATCAAGCCTGACGTGTCGACGCTGTGCACCGGCATGGCCGCCTCGATGGGCGCCTTCCTGCTGGCCGCCGGCGCCAAGGGCAAGCGCTTCTCGCTGCCGAACTCGCGCATCATGATTCACCAACCTTCGGGCGGCTCGCAGGGCATGGCGTCGGACATCGAGATCCAGGCCAAGGAAATCTTGTACCTGCGTCATCGTCTGAACGCCATCATGGCCGAGCGCACCGGCCAAACGATCGAACAGATCGCCAAAGACACTGATCGTGATCGTTTCATGTCGGCGGAAGAGGCTGTAGAGTACGGATTGATCGACAAAATGTTGTCCAACCGGGCTTGATGCTTTCATCGCAGCATTGCTGCGCAGTATTGCTGTAAAACGCGCCCGGGCGATCAATCGTTCGGGCGTTTCGTTTTTATTTCGGGTAGCATGTAGTGGTAGGCGGACTTTTCCGAAACGCCACACACGCTGCAACAGCAAAGCCATTCTGTAACTCAAAGAAAACTGCCCCATGTCAGACAAAAAATCCTCCAGCGGCGAAAAATTACTGTACTGCTCGTTTTGCGGCAAGAGCCAGCACGAGGTAAAGAAACTCATCGCCGGCCCGTCGGTCTTCATCTGCGACGAATGCATCGACTTGTGCAACGACATCATCCGCGACGAGACCTCGGCCATCGAGTCCGTCGCCGGCGCCAAGTCGGACCTGCCGACCCCGCATGAAATCAAGGACTTGCTGGACCAGTACGTCATCGGCCAGCAAACCGCCAAGCGCATCCTGTCGGTCGCCGTCTACAACCACTACAAGCGTTTGAAGCACCTGGGCAAGAAAGACGACATCGAACTGGCCAAGAGCAACATCTTGCTGGTCGGTCCGACCGGCTCCGGCAAGACCTTGCTGGCGCAGACCTTGGCGCGCATGTTGAACGTGCCGTTCGTCATCGCCGACGCCACCACCTTGACCGAAGCGGGCTATGTGGGCGAGGATGTTGAGAATATCATCCAGAAACTGTTGCAGAGCTGCAACTACGACGTTGAGAAAGCTCAACGCGGCATCGTCTATATCGATGAGATCGACAAGATCTCGCGCAAGTCCGACAACCCGTCCATCACGCGCGACGTGTCGGGCGAGGGCGTGCAGCAGGCGCTGTTGAAACTGATCGAGGGCACGATGGCGTCGGTGCCGCCGCAGGGCGGGCGCAAGCATCCGAACCAGGACTTCGTGCAGATCGACACCACCAACATCATGTTCATCTGCGGCGGCGCGTTCGACGGCCTGGCCAAGGTCATCGCCAACCGTTCGGAAAAATCGGGCATCGGCTTCTCGGCCAGCGTCAAGAGCAAGAAGGAACGCAACGCCAGCGAAGTGCTGCTCGAGGCGGAACCGGAAGATCTGATCAAATTCGGCCTGATCCCCGAGCTGGTGGGCCGCCTGCCGGTGGTCGCCACCTTGTCGGAACTGACCGAGGAGGCGCTGATCCAGATCCTGATCGAGCCGAAGAACGCGCTGGTCAAACAGTACGCCAAGCTGCTGGACATGGAAGGCGCCGAGCTGGAGATCCGCCCGGCGGCCCTGCACGCGATCGCCAAGAAGGCGCTGGCGCGCAAGACCGGCGCGCGCGGCCTGCGTTCGATCCTGGAACACGCCTTGCTGGACACGATGTACGAGCTGCCAAATGAAACCAATGTCACCAAAGTGGTTATTGATGAGAATACGATAACCAGTGGTGCCAAACCTTTATTGATATACCAAGACCAGGCCAAGGCGTCTGGTGAGAATTAAATAACTTGTGCACACTTGGCTCGTGCGGACGCAAAATTCATTTCGCATCCGTGAGGCAAGGCGGTACAATTTAAATCAATAAAAGAGCAGGCTTCATTCGAAAAGCCACGCGTGACAGCCGCTGTCGCGGGTGGCTTTTTTATTCGATTGTTCTTTTAGAACGGGCTGGCTTCTTTGAAAAGACTCTTTTTTAAGGGAATTATTTCTTGCGGTCTGGTCTTGTGATTCGGCTTATCAGCGCCCACATCATAATCACGCTTTCACATAAGGTACGCCATGACAACTTCCAAATTAACAGAGCAAACTCAACTGCCGTTATTGCCGTTGCGGGACGTTGTAGTTTTCCCGCATATGGTGATACCGCTGTTCGTAGGTCGCCCGAAATCGATCAAGGCGCTGGAAGCCGCAATGGAGCAGGGCAAGAGCATCATGCTTGCCGCGCAAAAAGCGGCCGCCAAGGACGAACCTTCTGCCTCCGATATCTACGAGATCGGCTGCGTGGCCAATATTCTGCAAATGCTGAAGCTGCCGGACGGCACCGTGAAGGTGCTGGTCGAAGGCGCCCAGCGCGCGCGCATCAACCGCATCACCGACACGCCGACGCACTTCGTGGCCGACCTGACGCCGCTCGACTCCGAGCTGGGCGACGATTCGGAAATCGAAGCGATGCGCCGCGCCATCGTCCAGCAGTTCGACCAGTACGTCAAACTGAACAAAAAGATCCCGCCTGAAATCCTCGCTTCGCTGTCGGGCATCGACGACGCCGGCCGCCTGGCCGACACCGTCGCCGCGCACCTGCCGCTCAAGCTCGAGCAGAAACAGGTGATCCTGGAAATCTTCAGCGTCGCCAAGCGCCTGGAACATCTGCTGGGCCAGCTCGAAGGCGAACTCGACATTCTGCAGGTCGAGAAGCGCATCCGTGGCCGCGTCAAGCGCCAGATGGAAAAATCGCAGCGCGAGTATTACCTGAACGAGCAAGTCAAAGCCATCCAGAAGGAACTGGGCGAGGGCGAGGACGGCGCCGATCTGGACGAGCTGGAGAAAAAAGTTGCGCTGGCCAAGATGCCGAAAGAGGCGCTGGACAAGGCCACCGCCGAATTGAAGAAGCTGAAACTGATGTCGCCGATGTCGGCCGAGGCCACCGTCGTGCGCAACTACATCGACACCCTGGTCAGCCTGCCATGGAAGAAAAAGTCCAAGGTCAACAACGACCTGTCGAACGCCGAGAAAGTGCTCGAGGGCGACCACTACGGCCTGGACAAGGTTAAAGAACGCATCCTGGAATATCTTGCAGTCCAACAACGCGTCGACAAGCTGAAGGCGCCGATCCTGTGCTTCGTCGGTCCTCCGGGCGTGGGTAAGACCTCGCTGGGCCAGTCGATCGCCCGCGCCACGAACCGCAAGTTCGTGCGCATGGCGCTCGGCGGCGTGCGCGACGAGGCCGAGATCCGCGGCCACCGCCGGACCTACATCGGCTCGATGCCGGGCAAGGTGCTGCAATCGCTGGCCAAGGTCGGCGTGCGCAACCCGCTGTTCCTGCTCGACGAAATCGACAAGATGGGCGCGGATTTCCGCGGCGATCCGTCGTCGGCGCTGCTCGAGGTGCTGGACCCTGAACAGAACCACACGTTCTCGGACCACTACATCGAGGTCGACTTCGATCTGTCCGACGTGATGTTCGTGGCGACGTCGAACTCGTACAACATCCCGCCGGCGCTGCTGGACCGTATGGAAGTGATCCGCCTGTCCGGCTACACGGAAGACGAGAAGACCAGCATCGCCCAGCGCTACCTGTTGCCTAAGCAGATCAAGAACAACGGTCTGAAGGAAGACGAGATCGCCGTCAGCGAAGCGGCGCTGCGCGACATCATCCGCTACTACACCCGCGAAGCCGGCGTCCGTTCGCTGGAACGCGAAGTGTCGAAGATCTGCCGCAAGGTGGTCAAGATGCTGCTGCTGAAGAAGTCGGAGAAGAAAGTCGCCGTCACGCCGAAAAACCTGGACAAGTTCCTGGGCGTGCGCCGCTACGACTTCGGCGTGGCCGAGAAAGAGAACCAGATCGGCCAGGTGGTGGGTCTGGCATGGACCGAGGTGGGCGGCGACCTGCTGACCATCGAAGCCGTGCAGATGCCGGGCAAGGGCGGCGTGATCCGCACCGGCACGCTGGGCGACGTGATGAAGGAGTCGATCGAAGCGGCCCGCACCGTTGTACGCAGCCGCGCCAACCGCCTCGGCATCAAGAACGAAGTGTTCGAGAAGAGCGACATCCACATCCACGTGCCGGAAGGCGCGACGCCGAAGGACGGTCCTTCGGCCGGCGCGGCGATGACGGTGGCGATGGTGTCGGTGTTCACGGGCATTCCGGTGCGCGCCGACGTGGCCATGACGGGCGAGATCACCCTGCGCGGCGAAGTGCTGCCGATCGGGGGGCTCAAAGAGAAGTTGCTGGCGGCCCAGCGCGGTGGCATCAAGACCGTGCTGATCCCCGAGCAGAACGTCAAGGACCTGGCCGACATCCCGGACAATGTCAAAAACAAACTGGAGATCGTGCCGGTGCGTTGGATCGACAAAGTGCTGGAAATCGCGCTGGAACGCATGCCGGAACCGCTGACGGAAACGGCGCCGGTCGAGGCGGTGGCCGCCGCGGCCGCCAAAGCCGACGGCCAAACAGAAGTGGTAAAACACTAACTTTTGTTCAGTATTAGTATCTGGTATTGCCAAAACAGGCGCTTTTATAGCGCCTGTTTTTTATTTTGGCCCACTTTTCTACAGTGCAGAGCTTGACACGACACGGCGCTGGCTTGTTTAATACGGCCTGAGATTTTTCTCGGCCACGACTGCGGGTTTAATTACCGGAGTTTAGCGGCTAAAACGATATAACCTTTGTGACGGGGAATTGCTTTGAATAAGACTGAATTGATCGACCATATTGCCACTTCCGCTGACATCTCGAAAGCAGCCGCCGCGCGCGCGCTGGACGCGGTGATCGACGGCGTGACCACGACCCTGCAAAACAACGACAGCGTGACCCTGGTCGGCTTTGGTACCTTCTCCGTGAGCGAACGCGCTGCCCGCACCGGCCGCAATCCGCGCACCAAGGAAGAGATCACCATCGAGGCAGCAAAAGTTCCTAAATTTAAAGCTGGTAAAGCTTTGAAAGATGCTGTAAACTAACGGACTTCGGTGAGCGGCTCATGTAAATGAGGGGCTCACTTGAGGAAAAAGCTGCAAAACGGGCGGTTAGCTCAGTTGGTAGAGCGGAGCCCTTACAAGGCTTAGGTCGGGAGTTCGAGCCTCTCACCGCCCACCAGTTTTGCGGTAGTAGTTGTAAGAAGTAGTACCCAGTGTTTTGTTGGAGCGGTAGTTCAGTTGGTTAGAATACCGGCCTGTCACGCCGGGGGTCGCGGGTTCGAGTCCCGTCCGCTCCGCCAACAACAAGATACCCCGCAGCTTATAATGAGCTGCGGGGTTTTTCTTTTGTGCGCTTGAATATCGCGGGTTGGACTTTATATTAGCGCTTGAGTATATTGCTATATTCACCCGCAAGGCCGTGCGGGGTCGTACCCTTCGGGGGTACGACCCCAGCTTCCGGGGTGCGGGTTTGCGGTGCCGTTCCAATATGATTTACCCTTGCTAAGGGCAGGGGGGCACTGTAAAATCCGCCAACCGGAATTGGCGAACGCGAGTTCGCCTTTTTTGTATGTGCAAGTCCACTCAATCCGAATTGGCAGACCATGTTTGAATTTATTCGTACCCATCAACGCTTGATGCAGATTCTCCTGGCGATCATCATCGTCCCTTCGTTCGCGTTAGTCGGTCTCGAGGGCTACAAAGGCTTCGGCGAGGACGCCACCACGATCGCCAAAGTCGCCGGTCAACCGGTGAGCCAGCAGGAATTCGACAACGCGCTGCGCAACCAGCTCGACAGCTACCGCCAGCGCATGGGCGCGCAGTTCGACCAGAAGATGTTCGACACGCCCGAGTTCAGGCAAAACCTGCTCGACCAGCTGATCGCCGAGCGCGCCATCGCCGCCGAGGTGACCCGCGCCAACCTGAGCGTTGGCGACGCCCAGCTGCAAAAGGCCATCACCGAGCTGTTCGGCGGCCCGGGCACCTTCGACATGGAGCGCTACAAGCAGATCCTGGCATCCCAGGGCCTGACCCCGGCCATGAACGATGCCCGCATGCGCCGCGACATGGCGCTGCAGCAGCTGGCCGGCGCCGTGCAAAACACCGGCTTCGCCCCGCGCAGCGTCGCCAAGACGCTGTCGGACATCGGCGCGCAGGAACGCGAAGTGCAGGAACTGCTGCTGCCG
This sequence comes from Duganella sp., assembly GCA_035565375.1. Classification (GTDB taxonomy): domain Bacteria; phylum Pseudomonadota; class Gammaproteobacteria; order Burkholderiales; family Burkholderiaceae_D; genus Rugamonas. The sequence goes on from DATMSN010001226.1 coordinate 12,745, forward strand.
GTCGCCGATTTCGTGCCCCAGGTCAAAATCACCGACGCCATGGTCAAGGCCTACTACGAAAAGAACAGCAAGTTCTTCGAGGTCCCGGAACAGGCCAAGATTGAATACGTGGTCTTCAACAGCGATGCCGTGACCAGCCAGATCGCCGTCACCGACGCCGAGGTCGCCGCCTACTACAACGCCAACCAGGCCGCCTTCACGACGCCGGAAACGCGCCGCGCCGCGCACGTGCTGGTCGCGCTGAAGAAGGGCGCCAACGCCGCCGAGACCGCCGCCGCGAAGGCCAAGGCCGACGCCATCGTCGCCGAGCTGCGCAAGAACCCGGCCGATTTCGCCAAGATCGCCAAGGCCAAGTCGGAAGATCCGGTGTCGGCCGAGCAGGGCGGCGACCTCGATGTCGTCACCAAGGGCTCGCTGCCGCCGGCCGTCGAAGCGGCCGTCATGAAGCTCAAGCAGGGCGAGATCAGCGACGCCGTGCAATCGGACTTCGGTTTCCACGTGCTGACCGTCAGCGCGCTGACGCCGGCCACCGTCAAGCCGCTCGACGCGGTCAAGACCGAAGTGGCCGACGCGCTGAAGAAGCAAAAAGCCACCAAGAAATATTCGGAAATGGCCGAGGCGTTCACCAACACCGTCTACGAACAGTCCGACAGCCTGAAGCCGGTCGCCGACAAGCTGGGCCTGAAGATTGAAACGGCTTCGAACGTGTCGCGCACGCCGTCGCCGATGGCCGGTCCGGCGCCGTACAACAACGCCAAGTTCCTGGCCGCGCTGTTCTCGAACGACTCCATCAGCAGCAAGCGCAACACCGAGGCGGTCGAGACCGCGCCGAGCACCCTGGTCGCCGGCCGCATCGTCGAGTTCAAGCCGGCGTCGAAGCGTCCGCTGGCCGAAGTGGACGCGGCGATCCGCCAGCGCGTGACGATGGAAGAGGCCGCCAAGCTGGCCGCCAAATCGGGCGCCGAGAAACTGGCCGCGGTCAAGAAATCGGGCGACGCCACCGGCTTTGGCGCGGCCAAGCTGGTATCGCGCGCCAAGGCTGACGGCATCAACGGCCTGGCCATGCAGGAAGTCATGAAAGCCGACACCAGCAAGCTGCCCGCGTATGTGGGCGTGGACGTGCCGGGCATGGGTTATGGCATCTACCGCATCTCCAAGGTGCAGCAGCCGGCCGAGCAGGATGTCGAGCGCCGCAAATCGGAGGCCGAGCAGATCAGCGCCATCGTCGCGCAGCAAGAGATGTACGAGTACATCCAGGTGCTCAAGCAGCGCGCCAAGGTCAAGATCATCAAGCCGATCCAAACGGCGACGGTCACCGAAGTAAAATAAGCCGCAACGGCAAATAAAGAAAAGCCCCGAAACGCCAAAACGTTCGGGGCTTTTTCCTTAGGTAACGCATGAGCCAACGTGGATCAGAAGGTATAGCCTACCCGCGCGTAGTAGTACCCGCCATTGATGCCGATCGGCGAGAACGACGGATACTGCGTCACCGCCGCCGTGTTCAGCGCCGCGCGGGCGGCCGCCACGTACTCCTGGTTGACCTTGTCCGGATACTTGTTGAACAGGTTGTTGGCGCCGGCCGACACCGTCACCGTCTTGGTCACCCGGTACGATACCTCCAGATCCGTCGTGAACAGCGTATCGATCTTGGTCTCGAAGTAGTTGACGTTGTTGAGCGAACTGTAGCCCGACGACGGCCCGTAAATCGATTCGCGCAGATTGACCGTCCAATCCCCTTTCTTCCACAGCCCGCCCAGGTTGACGCGCACCTTCGGCGATGAATTCTCCAGCGAGGCGATGGCCGACCGGTCCAGCAACCTTTGCGGCAACAACTGCGACGGCGCCTGGTTGACCTTGGTCACCGTCACCTTGTTGTAGTTGGCCGCCGCCGACCAGTCCACCCGGCCCAGGTCGCCGAAATTGCTGGCGTACGACAGCACCGCTTCGATGCCCTTGTTGCGCGTGTTGGCCGCGTTCGAGAACACGCTGATGCCGGTGCGCGTGACCGTCGGGTCGAGGATGTTGCCGTTGGCGCGGATGGCCGCCACCACCGCCGGCGAGTTGACCGTGTTGCCGGAGCCGAACAAGGTGCCGCTGCCGACGATGCGGTCGTGGATGCTGATGCTGTAGGCGTCGACCGTGACGGTGGCCTTGGGCACCGGATGGAACACCATGCCCAGGCTGTAGTTCTGCGACTTCTCCGGCTTGAGGCCGTTGATGCCCACCAGCGCGGCGGCCGGCGAGTTCGGCGCCAGCTGCACCGACGCCTGCGTCGGCGAGACGTTGGTGGCCGAGTAGTACTGCTCGGCCATCGTCGGCGCGCGGAAACCGTTGCTGACCGTGCCGCGCAGCGCGAACGCCGGCGTGAAGTCGTAGCGGCCCGTGAGCTTGCCCACGCGCGCGCTGCCGAAGTCGCTGTAATCCTCGAAGCGGGCGGCGACGTCGAGCTTCAGATTGGCGACCGGCGAACCGGCGACGTCGACATAGACCGATTTGTTGTTGCGGCTGTGGCTGCCGGCGTCGGTCAGCGAGAAGCCCGGATACGATTGCGAACCCTCCTTGTAGCGCGAGGCGGCGTCGCCGGCACCGATCTCGTAGCCGTCGCGGCGGTACTCGACGCCCCCGGCCACCGACAGCGGCGAGGCCCAGCCGATGGCGAAGTCGCGGTTCACCTCCAGCGACGTGGTCCATTGGGTGGCGGTGAACGTGCCGGCGTGGAACGTGGTCGGCGTGGCGCCGGTGTCGTTGAACAGCGAAATGTTGCCGGAGTTCTTGACGCCGATCTCCGCCTCGTCGCGGCCGTAGGTGGTGCTCAGGTCCCAGTTCCAGCCGGCCGCCTCGCCCTTGGCGCCGCCGGTGAAGCCGTAATCGGTCTCGTCCAGCGTCTGCTTGGGGTTGAAGCCGTTCGGGTACATGCGCGGGATGCGGTTGGGCACCCGGTAGTTCTGGAACGAATCGGCGGTCTTCTTGCCGTAGGTGGCGATGGTGTACAGCTCGGTACCGCCGAGGTCGACGCCGCCGTTCAGGGACAGCAGGTTCAGGTGATAGGCGGCGTCGCCGGAGATCTTGTTGGCGTACGGATAGCCGTCGGCCTGCGTCAAGGTCGGCATCGACGCCAGGTTGGCGGCGCTGACCACGCGCGGGTCGACGTCCGAGCGCATGCTGTGGCCGTGGTACTTGGATTCGCCGGTCAGGTTCAGGTAGCTGCTGGCGCTCGGCTCGAAGCCGATGTTGAAGGCGGCGTCGCCGGTCTTGCCGCCCTCGTCGAAGTAGCGGCCGGCGGTGCCGGTCAGCGAGCCGCCCGAGCTGTCCTTCTTGAGGATGATGTTGATCACGCCGGCGATCGCATCGGTGCCGTACTGGGCGGCGGCGCCGTCCTGCAACACCTCGATGTGGTCGATGGCGGCCACCGGGATGAAGTTCAGGTCGGTGGCTGCGCCGCCCTGGAACGGACCGGCCAGCACGGCCAGGTTGGCGGTGGTGTGGCGGCGCTTGCCGTTGACCAGCACCAGCGTGTTGTTCGGGCTCAGGCCGCGCAGGCGGGCCGACAGCGTCATGTTGGCGGTATCGCCGCCGAACGCCTGGGCGGTGAAGGAGGGCAGGTTTTGCGCCAGCGCCTGGATCAGGTCCGGCTGGCCGGTGCGTTCCAGCGACCCGGAATCGAGCACCTGGATTGGCGAGGCGCTGTCCACGGCCTTCAGGCCGCTGCGGCGGGTGCCGGTGACGATGACCGCCTCGATATTGTCGCCGACCGAGGCCGGCGCGGCGGCGGGGGCGGCTGCGGCTGTATCGGCCTCGGCGGCCATCACGTTCACCGCCGCGCCGGCGTGCAGCGCCAGCATGACGGCTTGTGTCAACAGGCGTTTCTTCAGTTGCATCGGATGCTTCATTGGTGCCGCTCCTTCTGGTTTAAAAAATCGGGCGCAAGTGTCCCCAGGCCCCGTCGCGGGGCTTTATTTTTTTTCGTGGTTGAGTGGACGCCGGCCGGGTCGGGCCGGCTGCGCGACCGTTACGACGGCATGAAACTGGCGTAACGACAATTACCTAATCGCAAGATGCATGCCAAGATAGCTAATTGAAAGCTATGTAAATACTTTCGCTAACTGGACGATCCGGGTGCCGGGGAGGGGCGATTTTTGTGCGGAAATCCGCATGCGGCGCTTTGTAACAAAGTTGTTACAAACGGCGTTTAGGGATGCACTGATTTGGGGGATGCACTACGGTGGGGGGCGGATTGAGTGAGCTGAGGTGGATGTCGCTTCGTCGAGGAAATACGTAGGGCGGATTAGCGGGCGAGGCACGCTAATCCGCCCCGGGGCCCATCGAAGAGGCGGCCTACCTGGCCGGTAGGCCTTAAGGCGGAACGCCGTAATCGGCCATGGATGATTCGCCGACGGCGCATGCATGGCCGATTACGCTGCGCTAATCCGCCCTACGTGTCTCCGAGGTGGTTGTGGTGTCCCTTGGCGTCCACAAATGCAAAGCCCGGCTTCGACGCCGGGCTTTTTCTTTTATACGAACCGCTCGAGATACCCCTCCAAGCCTTCCTCCCCGCCGGCCAGCGCCCCGATGTAGCCGTCCGGCCGTATCAACGCCACATCCCCCGGCGCGAAGCCGTACGCCGCCCGCAGATGTCCGCCGTCGTCGCGCAGCTCG
>DATMSN010001227.1:0-3152 GCA_035565375.1 Duganella sp.
GTGCGGGGTCCGGACGCGGTGAGCCGGGCTCGGCCACCACATAGGCCACCAGGCGCTTGTCGCCGGGACGGTCTTCGCGGGCGATCACCGCCGCCTCGCGTACGCCCTCGCACCGCGCCAGCTGCGTTTCGATCTCGCCCAGCTCGATGCGGTAGCCGCGTATCTTGACCTGGAAGTCGTTGCGGCCCAGGTATTCGATCGTGCCGTCGTCGCGCCAGCGGCCCAGGTCGCCGGTCTTGTACAGGCGGCCGTTGTCGACAAACGGATCGGCGAGGAAGCGCTCTTCCGTGAGCTCGGGCCGGTTCAGGTAGCCACGCGCCACCTGCGCGCCGCCGATGTGGATCTCGCCGGCGACGCCGACCGGCGCCGGCTGGCCGTGCGCATCGAGCAGATAGATACGGCTGTTGGCGATCGGTCGGCCGATCGGCGGCAAGTCTTCCCACGCGTCGGCCGGACCTTCGAGCACGTGCGCGGTGACCACGTGGCTCTCGGTCGGCCCGTAATGATTATGCAGCCGCGCCTCGGCATGTTTGGCGAACATGCGGCGGATCGCCGGTGTTATCCGCAGCTGCTCGCCGGCGGTGATCAAGTCTTGCAGCATCGGCAACGGCGCCGCGCGCTGCGACCACAATTCGCTCAGATGGTTGAGGGCGATATACGGCAGGAACATGCGCTCGATGGACTGCCCGCCCAGCCACTCCGCCAACGCCGGCAGGTCTTGCCGCAAGGATTCGTCGAGCAACACCAGCGTGCCGCCGCCGGCGAGGGTCGAGAAGATTTCCTGGAAGGCCACGTCAAAGCCCAGCGCCGCGAATTGCAGCGTGCGTGCCGGCTCGGGCAGTTGCTCCCGCTGCCACCCCAGCAGGTTGACCAATCCCCGGTGTGGCATCGCCACCCCCTTGGGCACGCCGGTGGAACCCGAGGTGTAGATCACGTACGCCAGATGATCGGGCCGCAATCCGATGTCGTCCGCGTCCAGGTTGGCGATGCCGGCGCCGGACGATCGCGGCTGGGCCTCGTCCAGCATCACGACCGCGACCCCGGCGCCATCGAGGCGGTTCAGCAACGCGCGTTGGGTCAACAGCGCCACCGGTTGGCTGTCGCCCAGCATCCGCGCCAGGCGTTCGTCGGGATAGGTCGGGTCGAGCGGCACGTATGCGCCGCCGGCCTTCAACGTGGCGACCATGGCGACCACCATCGCCAGGCCGCGTTCCGCGCAGATCGCCACGCGCGCGTCGGGGCCGACGCCCAGATCGCGCAGGTGGCGCGCCAACCGGTTGGCCTGCTCGTTCAGTTCGCGATAGCTCAGCCGATCGCCGTCGAATTCCACCGCGACGCGCGCGGGATGGGAATCCACCTGCCGCTCGAACGCCTGATGCACCAGGGCCGGCAAGCCATACGACCGGTGCGTGTCGTTGAAGCGGTGCAGCACGCGATCGCGCTCGGCCGCCGGCATCGCGCCGATGGCGTGCATCGGGGTATCGGCGGCTTGCTCCAGCGCCCGCACCAGCCCCTCGAGCACTTGCAGCACGAACAGGACTATGCGTTGCGCCGACACCGATTCGTGGATCTCGCTGGTCAGCGCAAAGTCGCCGCCCAGATCATCCACATACAAGGCGAAGGGATAGTTGGTGCGGTCGCGCACGCCCAGGAAGCGGACGCCCTCGAGCACCTCGACTTGCCCCGTATCGGCCGTGTGGCTGTGGCGATAGTTCAGCAACGCCGAGAACAGCGGCGTGCCGGCCGGCAAGCCACTGCAGCGCTGTGCGAGCGCGAGCGCCGCATGCTCATGCTGCAACAGGTCGGCCAGCGCCGCCTGCACCTGCCGCAGGCCTTCTTCGACGCCAAGACCGCCCAGTGCGATTCGCAGAGGCAAGGTGTTGATGAACATGCCCACGGCGCGGTCGGCCCCCGCACCGCCCTGCATGCGCCCGAACAACACCGTGCCGAACACGACGTCGTCCCGCCCCGTGCACTGCGCCACCACCTGCGCCCAGGCCAGATGGAAGAGGCTGGCAGCGCCGATGCCGCGCGTGCGCGCCTGGCGGCGCAGTCGTGCCGACAGGTCGGCGGGCAGCGTCAACCTGGCCTGCCCGATCCGCGATCCGTCGCCTTGCACGTCCAGCAAGCCGAACGGCGCCGAGGGTTCCTCCACGCCGTCGAGCATCTTGCGGAAGAACGCTTCGTGCTCGGCTTCGCTCGTCCCCAACCGGGCTTGCGCGACAAAATTGCGATAGGGAACCGGCTCGGGCAGCTCGGAGCCGCGTTGCTGCTGGATCAGCGCGATCTCCCGCGTCAGCACCTCCAGCGTCGTGTGGTCCATCACCAGATGGTGATACAGCAGTTGCAGCAACCAGCGCCGCCCGGCCGCGTCGAACGCGGCAAAGCCATGGAGCATCGGCGCGCGGCTCACATCCAGGCTGAATCGGCGCGGATCGGCATGCCGCAGCAGCTGGGCTTCGATCTCGCCCGCGGCCGGGTCGAAACTCAGGATCTGGATATTCAGCGAAGCTTGTCGCCACACCACCTGCACCGGCTCGGCCAGCCCTTCCCAATGCACGGCCGTGCGCAGAATGTCGTGGCGCGCGATCACCGCGTCCAACGCCCCGACGAAACGGTCGAATCTCTCCCTGCCGTCAAAACTCAGCAACGTGGGCAATACATAGGCATTGCCCTCGGCTTGCAGCAGATGGTGGAAGAGTATGCCCTTCTGCAACGGCGCGAGCGGATAGATGTCCTGGATGTTGGCAACGCCACCCGGCGTGGCCTGTACGATCTTGGCGATCCGCGCCTCGTCCAGTTCGACCAGCGGCAGCATGGCTGGCGTGATCGCGGCGCAGTCCTCCGTTATCGCATTGGCCGGCACCTGGACCTCGCGCGGCCCCAGGTGGTTGGCGGCTTGGATGGCGGCGGCCATGCCCGCCAAATCGGGATGCGCGAACAGCGCGCGGATGTCGAGCGACCAATCGCGGCGGCGCAATTGTTCCAGCAGACGGATCGCCAGCAGCGAATGGCCGCCCAGCTCGAAGAAGTGATCGTGGCGGCCGATGCGCCCGACCCCGAGCAGATCGCTCCAGATGCGCGCCAGGGCCTCCTCGACCTCGCCCGCCGGCGCCTCGAAGCCCAGACGGGTGAAGGCGTCGCCCCCGGGC
>DATMSN010001228.1:0-1757 GCA_035565375.1 Duganella sp.
TCGCCGGCCGGCAGGCCCGCCGCCACCACCACGTGGCGGTAGCGTTGCAACCGTCGCTGCGCGGCGTCGGCCACGTCGTCGTTGCAGAACAGCACGTTGCGCCCCAGCTTGGGGATATCGTAGGTGCTGCGCAAGCCGAGCAGGCCGTCGTCGCGCGCGCAGTACGGCACGTGGCGGCCCACCAGCGACGCGGGCTCGACGTTGTGGTCGGCCAGCAGGCCGGAAAAATCGTGCGACAGCCGCCGGCGGTAGAAGCCGCGGTTGGACATGGCCGGCGTGTAGCGCCAGCGCATGTGCTCGGCGCCGCCGCGCCGCAAGATCAGCTCGGTGTTGGCGTCGGTCAGGTCGGCCGCCTTGCCGACCGCGATATAGCGCTCGCGCCGGTAGCTGTGCAACAGCTCGGTCTTGGCCGCGCCGTTCAGATAAAACGCGATCTTCCAGCCCAGGTTGGCGGCGTCCTGGATGCCGGTGTTCATCCCCTGCCCGCCGATCGGGCTGAACAGGTGGAAGGCGTCGCCCGCCAGGAACACCCGGCCGACATGGTTGCTGCCGGCCAGGCGGTTGAAGAAGCGCGCGCTCGAGCCCCACACCACCTGCTGGATGCGCAACGGTTGCGGGTAGTAGCGGGTCAGGAAGGTTTGCAGCTCGGCCTGGTCGGGCGCCGGGCGCCCCGGCGGCAGCGGCCCCGGCTTGCTCACCACCAGCCGCGTCAGGCCGTTCTCCATCGGCAGGAAGATCATGAAGCCGTCGTCGTACACGTGGTACGAGGTCGCCTCCGATTCGACCTCGCCGTCGAAGTACACGTCGCCCATGATGAAGTGGACGTCGTAGTCGTAGCCCTCGAACGGCATGTCGAGCAATTGGCGCACGCTGCTCTGGGCGCCGTCGCAGCCGATCACCATCTCGTAGCGCCGCTTGGCCAGATGGCCGGCCGCGTCGCGGATGACCACGTCGACCCCGTCGGCGTCCTGCGCCAGCCGCGCCAGTTCGTAACCGTAGTCGACCTTGCCGTCGGCGCGCTCCAGCGCCAGCCGGATCAGCGATTCGGTCTCCGGCTGCGGCACGCTGAGGTAGTAGTCATACAAGCCGCCCAGCTTGCGCTTGTCGATGCGGGCGCAGCGCGCGCCGTTGAAGAAGACGTCGATCTCCCGGATCGGCTTGCCGCGACCGGCGAACTCGTCCTGCAAGCCGATGCCGTGGAACGCCTTCAGGCTGGCGGCGCTGACGCTCAGCGCCTTCGAGTGGCTGTTGCCACCCGTGTTCTTGTCGATGATATCGGCGGCGATGCCGTATTTGGCCAGCTCGGCGCCGACGAACAGGCCGACCGGCCCGGCCCCCACTATCAATACCCTTGCGTTCATAGTCCATCCCCTGTCGGCCGGCGCCAGCGCGCCGGCCATGCTTCGAAAATCCCGCCAGGCCGCCATGGCGAGCCGTGACGGATGGCTTATGGATAGATGTCGTGCGGCAGGCGGCGGTCGCCGGCCACGTTGCACATATGCCAGTACGGATACGGTTTCTCGCGCGCGCTCACGCTGTCGAGCACCTGCACCTCGGCCGCCGACAGTTCCCACTCGACCGCCGCCAGGTTGTCGCCCAGTTGCGCGGGGCGGGTCGCGCCGATCACCAGCGAGGTCACGCCGGGCTTGCGCAACAGCCAGTTCAAGGCCACCTGCGGCACCGTCACGCCGCGCTCGGCGGCGATGCGGCCCATGGCGTCGATGACGTCGAAGGCTTGCTCGCGGTCGGCCACCGGC
>DATMSN010001229.1:0-16306 GCA_035565375.1 Duganella sp.
GTCGTAGTCGAGGGTCAGGTAGGGGTTGTCGCCATCGGCCAGGCGCATCTGTCCGGGATTGGCGCGCATGCGCTCGGCCATGCCGGCGGCCAGCCAACCGGCCTGCGCCAGCAAGGTGGCCTGATGCCGGGCGCGCAGCGCCGCCAATTGCATCGACACGCCGCCGACGACGCCCAATGCCAGCACCAGCACGGCGATCATGATTTCGACCAGGGTAAAGCCGGCAACGGCACGGGCCGTGTGTCGTGCACGCATCGCACACCTCCGCAAGTCCACTAACTAGACGGTAGCAGCGGTCAATGGCAGAGGTATGAGGTGGATCAAGTGTGCGCTAGCGGGATGCTAGCTCTTACGGGGCTTGCGGTCCTGTCCGACTTCGGCGATGGCGTCCTGGAACTCGGCCAGGTCTTCGAAGTTTTTGTAGACCGATGCGAAGCGGATATACGCGATCTTGTCGAGGCGCTGCAACTCCTGCATCACCAGCTCGCCGATGTGGCCGGTGTCGACCTCGCGCTTGCCGCTGGTGAGCAATTTTTCTTCGATGGATAAAACGGCCGCGTCAACGGCGGGCGCCGCCACGGGGCGCTTGCGCAGCGCCAAGGTCAGGCTGCCGCGCAACTTGGCGGCCGAATATTCGGTGCGGCTGCCGTTCTTCTTGACCACATACGGCATGACCAGCTCGATGCGCTCATACGTGGTAAACCGTTTATCGCATTTGCCGCAGCGCCGGCGCCGGCGGATGGAATCCCCTTCCTCGGATACGCGCGTATCGAGAACCTGGGTATCGTCATGCTGGCAGAACGGACATTTCATATGAGCCATGGGCAAACTTACATTGAACTACTTGACGGGACGCCGGCCTGGCCGGCGTCCCGCGATACTACTTACTTGGCGTAGACCGGATACTTATCGGCCAGCACCTTCACCGCCGCTTTGACGCGCTCGATGGTGGCCGCGTCGTGCGGGTTGTCCAGCACGTCGGCGATCAGGTTGCCGACTTCTTCCGCTTCCGCTTCCTTGAAACCGCGCGTGGTCATCGCCGGGCTGCCCAGACGGATGCCGGACGTCACGAATGGCTTCTGCGGATCGTTCGGGATGCCGTTCTTGTTGGTGGTGATGTGCGCCGTGCCCAGGATCGCTTCGGCTTCCTTGCCGGTCAGGTTCTTCGGACGCAGGTCCACCAGCATCACGTGCGACTCGGTGCCGCCGGAGACGATGCGCAGGCCGCGCTTGATCAGGGTCTTGGCCAGCACGTCGGCGTTCTTGACCACTTGTTGCTGGTAGGCTTTGAACTCGGGCGTCAGCGCTTCCTTGAAGGCCACTGCCTTACCGGCGATCACGTGCATCAGCGGGCCGCCCTGGATGCCTGGGAAGATGGCCGAGTTGATGATCTTCTCGTGCTCGGCCTTCATCAGGATGATGCCGCCGCGCGGGCCGCGCAGCGACTTGTGCGTGGTCGACGTGACGAAGTCGGCGTGCGGAACCGGGTTCGGGTACAGGCCGGCGGCGATCAGGCCGGCGTAGTGCGCCATGTCGACCATGAAGTAGGCGCCAACGGCCTTGGCGACGGCGGCGAAACGCTCGAAGTCGATCTTTTTCGAGAACGCGGACGCGCCGGCGATGATCAGCTTGGGCTTGTGTTCCTTGGCCAACGCTTCCATGGCGGCGTAGTCGATGTCCTCTTCCGGGGTCAGGCCGTACGAAACGACGTTGAACCATTTGCCGGACATGTTGAGCGGCATGCCGTGGGTCAGGTGGCCGCCTTCGGCCAGCGACATGCCCATGATGGTGTCGCCCGGCTTGAGGACGGCGAAGAACACGCCCTGGTTGGCCTGCGAGCCGGAGTTCGGCTGCACGTTGGCCGCTTCCGCGCCGAACAGCTGCTTGACGCGGTCGATCGCCAGTTGCTCGACGACATCGACGTATTCGCAGCCGCCGTAGTAGCGCTTGCCTGGATAACCTTCGGCGTATTTATTGGTCAGCTGCGAGCCCTGGGCTTCCATCACGGCCGGCGAGGTGTAGTTCTCCGACGCGATCAGCTCGATGTGGTCGTGCTGGCGGGTGTTTTCTTTTTGGATGGCGCCGAACAATTCCGGGTCAACGCTGGCGAGGGTGTGATCTTTTGCGAACATGAAAAACTCCAATCGAATGAGTAACTGTATGACTTGGCAGGCTGGATCGAATGAGGGACGCCGATAGCGGACAGGCAGCCTCTTTCGTGCTTTCCATCGATGGGCTGCCCAGGCGAACGGCTAGTGAAATCTCACGTTTCCCGGTGGATGCCCACCTTTCGCCGACTGACCGACGCACCGTTTTGGGCCGATCGCAGCTTTTCGCCAGTTACGTGAGACGTAATGGAACCCGGATTGTAATTTATGCGCCAGATTTGAGCAAGGAAGTGATTGCTCAAAGATTAAGCATTGGCCGCCGGCGTACCGCGCCGCTGATTGCGAATTATTTTCCCTGAGCAACTTTCTCGTGATAAACTAAAATGATAGTGTTATTTGCAACACGGCCGTCGTTGAGCCGATGTTTCACCAGCCACATCCACCAAGGAGTTTTCGCATGGTTACCACCAAGTCCCCCCTGCATCGAACCAGTCTCGCCACCGCCCTCATCGTTGCATTGACGCCATGCGCGGCATTGGCCGCTCCGGATGTTGTGCTCGAAAGCTATCAGTTAAGCCAACCAAGCGTGACGTACACTCAACCGAGCGTTAGCGCCGACGGCCGCTACGTGGCCTACACCCTGCATACCACACAGGGAAAATCGGTTTATCTCCGCGATCGCGTGGCCGGCACTGAAGAGCCCGTCGCCCTGACCCAAGGTGGCGCGCCAGCGGCGCAAGGTGGGCAGTCCGCCGTCATTAGCCGTGATGGGCGCTTTGTTCTTTACTCCTCCCGCTCGCCGGACATGGGCGTACCCGTTGGCGGCGGCGGCTATTTTTTGTTTGACCGCATCAACCGCACCACGGAAGCCGTCGTGATCGTGGCTGGCAACAAGATCCAGGGCACAATGTACGCCGGCATCAGCAGCGACGGCCGCTACGTGACGTATCGGCTGGTCGATTCGACCAGCCAGCCCGTCTATGTGCGCGACATGCTCAGCAAGACGACGCAAGTCACGTCAGCCACGAGCACCTTCGTGGTTTCCCAGGACGATCCCATGTTTATCAGCGATGATGGCCGCTATATTAGCTACCAAGGCAAGCCGGGGACCACGGGAACGATATGTGTTTGCGTGCATGACCGCGCCACCGGTGGCACCGAGGTCGTCAATGTCAACAATGCTGGGCAAAGTCCATCCTCCAATAGCCTCAACAAACATGGGATGAGCGCGGACGGTAGCGTGCTTGTGTTCGCCAACAACTCGAATAATCTGTCGGCGGGGGATGCCAACGGCACGTACGACGTATTCATTCGCGATCGCAAAGCCGCCACCACAGAGCGCATCACTTACGGCGCAAGCACCTGGGCATCCGGGGAGCAAGGCGTAAGCATCAGCGGCGACGCCCGCTTCGTCGCCTTTTACGGCTATGGCGTGTCGCCGGCCACCATCGCCTCCATCGGCCTGTACCAATATGACCGCACCACCAAGGTCGCGCGCCGGGCGGTGATGCCCCTCGCTGTGGGGGCCTACCGTCCGTCCCTCAGCGCCAACGGACGATATGTGGTTTATGATTTCCGCAGTCTGAGCGCATCAAATATCACGCATCTCAACACCGCAGACTTCGGTGTCCCGTCCGGCCTGACACTGTCGCAAAAAACACTCACGCTGACCGAGGGCGGAGCCGCCGGCACCTACACGGCGGTGCTGGATCAGGTTCCCAGCGCAAACGTAATCGTCAACGTCACGCCCAACGCCCAGCTGGGTGTCGCCCGTTCTCAGTTGACGTTCACGCCAGCCAACTGGAATGTCGCGCAAACGGTCAGCGTACAAGCGCTGCAAGACGGCGTCGCCGAAGCTCAGCACGACGGTATCGTCACCAACACTGCCAGCAGCACCGACCAATCCTACGTCGGATTGCCCGCCATCCAAGTGACGGCTCACATCAGCGACGCCCTCACGCCAACCATCTCCGTCCCGGCCCCGATCGATTCGCCGAATCTGCTTCTGGCCGGCACTGCCTCGCCCGGCGCCACCGTGTTAGTTACCTCGGTGAACTTGAATGGCGGCGGCATCGTGTCGGTCAGCACCATTGCTGATCCACAGGGTAACTGGAACGTCGCCCTGTCGGGCATCGGGTACGGCAGATTCGAATTACAGGCCGAAGCGGATGGCATCAAGAGCGCTATTTATACATACGTCAATTCCGCGCCGGTAAGCCAACCATAATCGGATCCTGATCGTTGCGGCAGCGCCCCGGTGCTGCCGTCGACCGCGTTAACCCTTCATGCTTGTTTCGGCTACAATTTTGTATTGCCCCCACTAAAGCACAAGGATAGAACATGATCGTCTTCATCACCGGCGCCACCGCCGGCTTCGGCGCCGCGATGGCCCGCACCTTCGTCCAGAACGGCCACAAAGTGCTGATCAGCGGACGCCGCGAGGACCGCCTGCAGACCTTGTCGGCCGAATTGGGCGACGCCGTGCTGCCGGTGGTGCTGGACGTCACCGACAAGGCCTCGATCAAGACCGCGCTGGACGGCCTGCCGGCCGAATGGAAGCAGATCGACGTGCTGATTAATAACGCCGGCCTGGCGCTGGGCGTGACCCCGGCGCACGAATCGTCGCTCGACGACTGGGACACGATGATTGCCACCAACTGCGGCGGCCTGGTCGCCATGACGCGCGCGATCCTGCCGGACATGGTCAAGCGCGGCAGCGGCACGGTCATCAACCTCGGCTCGGTGGCCGGCGCCACGCCCTACCCGGGCGGCAACGTCTACGGCGCCACGAAGGCGTTTGTCGAGCAGTTCACGCTGAATCTGCGGGCCGACCTGATCGGCACCGGCGTGCGCGCGACCAATCTGGCGCCCGGCCTGTGCGGCGGCACCGAGTTCTCGAACGTGCGCATGAAGGGCAACGACGAAGCCGCCGCCAAGGTGTACGAAGGCACGGTGCCGCTGACGGCCGAGGACATCGCGAATACGGCGTACTGGATCGCCACGCTGCCGCCGCACATCAACATCAACCGCATCGAGATGATGCCGACGTGCCAGGGCTACGGCCCGCTGGCGATCAAGCGCAACGTCTAAACCCTAAAGCAGAGGGGTCGTACCCTGCGGGGTACGACCCCGGCGGTCCGTCGCCGTGCGGGTTAAAACACGCATGTACCCCAACCCCGCAATTCGTAAGCGGTTGTTACAATCCTTGGCAAGTTGCCTGTAAACCGCTTAACTGTCGCCAGTGCAATCTTTGCGCCCCCAGTTGAAATCCCGCATAAGCGCCGGGATGGACGCGGCTTTGCCCGTCGAACCTTCAACCAAAAGAACAAAATCGCGTAGAATGTTGCTCACTCCAACTTGCAATCATAACAACATGCCAGCAGAGTTCATCTGGAACGTCCGGGTCTACTACGAGGACACCGACGCCGGCGGTATCGTCTATTACGCGAACTATCTGAAGTTCTTCGAACGCGCCCGCACCGAATGGCTGCGCCAGATCAATGTGAGCCAGCACGCTTTATTGCAGCAGCACGACGCTATGTTCGTCGTCAAAAGCGTCAGCGCGGAGTATCATGCGCCTGCTAAGCTTGACGACGTAATAAAATTAACACTTAGTATCGAAAAATTAGGACGCGCCTCGCTCTCCTTTATTCAGGAGGCATGGTGCGGCGAGCAATTGCTGAACACGGCGCGGGTCAAGGTCGGCTGCGTCGATTCGTCGCTGCGGCCGCGCGCGGTGCCGCCGGCGGTCGCGGACCAAATGCGCAGCACCACCAACATCACCAAAACAGACTGATCAGACTGATAAACAATGAACGTC
Source organism: Duganella sp. (assembly GCA_035565375.1). Lineage (GTDB taxonomy): Bacteria > Pseudomonadota > Gammaproteobacteria > Burkholderiales > Burkholderiaceae_D > Rugamonas. Next base: position 5,929 of record DATMSN010001229.1, read on the forward strand.
ACCCAAGACCTCTCTTTCCTGTCCCTCATCACCAACGCGCACCTGATCGTGCAGCTGATCATGGCGTTGTTGTTCATCATCTCGCTGACCAGCTGGACCTACATCTTCAGCAAACTGTTCGCGGTGCGCTCGGCGCGCCGCCTGACGATCGAATTTGAAAAAACCTTCTGGGCCGGCGGCAACCTGCACGCGCTGCACCAGAACGCCGGCAAGGACCGCGCCACCAGCGGCCCGCTGGCGCGCATCTTCGAAGCCGGCATGGGCGAGTTCATCAAGAGCAAGGCCGCCTACGCCGCCAGCCGCGACACCGTCGACCACGGCGCCATCCTCGACGGCGCGCGCCGCGCCATGCGCGCCGCCTTCCAGCGCGAGATGGACGTGCTCGAATCGCACCTGGCCTTCCTGGCGTCGGTCGGCTCGGTGTCGCCGTACATCGGCCTGCTGGGCACCGTCTGGGGCATCATGAACGCCTTCCGCGGCCTGGCCAACGTGCAGCAAGCGACCCTGGCCGCCGTCGCGCCGGGCATCGCCGAAGCGCTGATCGCCACCGCCATCGGCCTGTTCGCGGCGATTCCGGCGGTCGTCGCCTACAACCGCTTCGCACACGACATCGATCGCCTGGCGATCCGCTTCGAGAGTTTCGTCGAAGAGTTCTCCAACATCCTGCAACGTCAATCGCGTTAATCAGACGGAGAGATCATGGCTTCCTCATTCTCCAGCAGCATGCGCGGCGGCCGCGGCCGCAAGTTCAAGTCCGAGATCAACGTCGTGCCGTACATCGACGTCATGCTGGTGCTCTTGATCATCTTCATGGTCATGCCGTCGGCCACCGATCCGAGCATCGTCGACTTGCCGAACGCTGAAAAATCGACCAAGCCGCCCAGCGACTACGTGCAGATCGTCATCAAGCCGAACGGCGCGCTGTCGATCGGCGTCAAGGGCAAGGACGAGGACGCGCCGGAGACGGCGCCCAACCGCGACGCGCTGGTCAAGAAACTGCGCGCGCTGCACGCCGACCATCCCGACTATCCGGTGCTGATCGCCGGCGACAAGGAAAGCAAGTACGACGACGTCATCCAGCTGATCTCGGAAGCGAAGAAGATGGGCATCAACCGGGTCGGCTTGTCCACCAAATAAACAGTGCAGACGATGAAACCCGCAACCGCAGGCGGTCCGTACAAGGTTCCGCGACATAACGAAGGCTGGCGCTCCGTCGTGCTGGCCGTGGCGATGCACGCGGTGCTGCTGCTGTTCCTGTGGGTCGGCGTGAGCTGGCAAAACAACGAGCCGACCGAAGTGCAGGCCGAAATCTGGGACATGAAGGTGCAGGACGCCGCCCCGGCCGAGCCCACGCCCGAACCCAAGCCGGCGCCCGAACCGGAACCCGAACCCGCGCCCGTGATCAAGGCCCCGCCGCCGCCACCGGTGGAGGCGCCGCCGACGCCGAAGGAACCGGATATCGCCCTCGAACGCCTGAAGGCCAAGAAAAAGCTCGAGGAGAAGAAGCTGGCCGAAGCCAAGGAAGCCAAGCTGAAACAGGAAGCCGAGGAAAAGCAGGCCAAGCTGGAAGCCAAGAAGCTGGCCGAGAAGAAACTCGCCGAGCAAAAGCTGAAGGAAGAAAAGGAACAGGCCGAGAAGGACAAGAAGGAACTGGCCGAGAAGGACAAGAAAAAAGCCGCCGCCGAGAAACTGGCGAAGGAAAAAGCCGAGAAGGCCGAGAAGGCCGCCAAGGATAAAGCGTTCGCCGCCGAAATGAGCCGGATCACCGGCTCGGCCGCCAAGGGCTCGACCGGCACGGCCGCGCAATCGACCGGCGGCCGGGTCGACGGCGGCTACAGGGCAGCCGTTATTGCCAAGATCAGGGGCAATCTGGTCTACGGCGCGATTGACGACACACTGGGTGCGACCTATTCCATCACCCAGTTGCCGACAGGGGAAATCATCGGCGTGCGCAAGATTAAAGGTAGCGGCTCTGCCGCTTACGACAACGCCATTGAAAACGCGATTGCCAAATCGTCACCACTACCCAAGAAGAAAGATGGTACGGTAGAGCGCGAAATTACCGCCGACTTCAACATGAAGGATATGCATTGATATGAAAAAACTGACCCTCCTTTACGCCGGCCTGACCATCGCCGCCACCATGGGCAGCGCCCAGGCGCAGATGCGCATCGAGATTTCCGGCGTCGGCAGCAACCAGATCCCGGTCGCCGTGGCCGGCTTCGCCAACGAAGGCGTCGCCCCGCAACAGATCTCCGCCATCATCAAGGCCGACCTCGAGCGCAGCGGCGCCTTCAAGGTCATCGACGCCGGCGTCATCAATGACATCAACAACATCGACTACAGCGCCTGGAAAGCCAAGGGCGCCGACGCGCTGGTCGTCGGCACCGTCGACGCGCTGGCCGACGGCCGCTACGACGTGCGCTACAAGCTGCTCGACACCGTCAAGCAGGCCAAGATCTCCAACCTGGACAAGGCCGTCACGGCGCAGTTCACGCGCCTGTCGGCGCACCTGATCGCCGACGACGTCTACTTCAAGCTGACCGGCATCCGCGGCGCCTTCGCCACCCGCATCTCCTACGTCAAGCAGGAAGGCCGCAACTACCAGCTGCTGGTGGCCGACGCCGACGGCGAGGGCGAACAGCTGGCGTTGCGCTCGAACGAGCCGATCATCTCGCCGTCGTGGTCGCCGGACGGCACCAAGGTCGCCTACGTCTCGTTCGAACAGAAAAAGCCGGTGGTCTACGTGCAAAACCTGATCACCCGCGCGCGCACCGTCGTCGCCAACGAAAAAGGCAGCAACTCGGCGCCGTCGTGGGCGCCGGCCGGCAACAAGCTGGCCGTGGCGCTGTCGAAGGACGGCCACACCCAGGTCTACACGGTCAACGTCGACGGCAGCGGCCTGCGCCGCGTCTCCAACAGCGCCGGCATCGACACCGAGCCGCAATGGTCGGCCGACGGCCAGAGCATCTACTTCACCAGCGACCGCAGCGGCGGCCCGCAGATCTACCGCATGGGCGCCGACGGCGGCGAGGCCAAGCGCGTGACCTTCAGCGGCAGCTACAACACCAGCCCGCGCATCTCGTCGGACGGCAAGACGCTGGCCTACATCTCCCGCCGCGACGGCAACTTCCAGCTGTACGTGCTGGACCTGGCCAGCGGCCAGGAGCAGCGCCTGTCCGACACCACCAGCGACGAATCGCCGAGCTTCGCCCCCAACGGCAAATACATCATGTACGCGACGCAAGCCGGCGGCCGCAAGTCGCTGGCCGTGGTATCGGTCGACGGCCGTGTTAAGCAACGCCTGACCACTCAGGCGGGCAACATCAAGGAGCCCACCTGGGGTCCGTTCATGCAGTAAATTCCAACTGATCATTACTAGGAGAATCAAATGCGCAAAATCAGCAGCTTAGCTTTCGCCATCACCACCGCCGCCATCCTGTCCGCCTGCTCGACCCCGGTCAAAGTCGCCGAGCCGGCACCAGTTGTTGAGCGTCCGGTCGAAAAAGCCGCGCCGTCGCAGTCGGACACCCGCACCGTCGCCCCGGTCGAAACCAAATCGCTGGATCCGCTGGACGATCCAAAAGGCGTGCTGGCCAACCGCAGCATCTACTTCGACTTCGACAGCTATGTCGTGCGCGCCGACGGCAAGCCGGTGGTGGAAAACCACTCGGCCTACCTGACCAAGAACAAATCGCGCTCGATCCTGATCCAAGGCAACACCGACGAACGCGGCGGCTCCGAGTACAACCTGGCGCTGGGCCAGAAGCGCGCCGAAGCCGTGCGCAAGGCCATGACCACGCTGGGCGTGCCGGAATCGCAGATCGAAGCGGTCTCGCTGGGCAAGGAAAAGCCGAAAGCGACCGGTTCGAACGAAGAGGCATGGGCGCAGAACCGTCGTGCTGACATCGTCTACAAGTAATCGAAAGCACTCCCCTTTTGCCGGGTCACAGGCATAATACGGGGCGGCGCGCGGAGTTATCCGCGCCCCGCCCCGTTTCCATTTTGATTTGCAGAAAGCGCCCGACATGAAGAAACTCTCCAAATCCGGCCTTGCCGCCGCCCTGCTGGCCGCGCTGACCTGGCTGCCGATGCAAGCGCACGCCGGCCTGTTCGACGACGACGAAGCCCGTAAAGCCCTGCTCGACCTGCGCGCCAAGGTCGAAGCGATGCGCATTGAAATGAACGCGCGCCTGGACACCAAGTCCGACAAGTCGGCCGCGCTGGACCTGGTCACGCAAAACGAAAACACGATGCAGGAGCTCAACAAGCTGCGCGGCCAGATCGAAGTGCTGCAAAACGAGCTGTCGAACGCGCAAAAGCGCCAGAAGGATTTCTACGTCGACCTCGACACCCGCCTGCGCAAGCTCGAGCCGCGCGAGGTGACCGTGGACGGCAAGGCGGCCCAGGTCGACCCGAACGAGCAGAAGAACTACGACGCCGCCATGCAGCTGTTCAAGGCGGGCGACTACAAGGCCGCCGGCACCGCGCTGGCCGACTTCGTGCGCCAGTTCCCGGCGTCCGTGTACACGCCCAACGCGCAGTACTGGCTGGGCAACGCCTTCTACGCCCAGCGCGACTGCAAGAGCGCCATATCGGCCCAGCTGCAGGTGCTGAAGAACTATCCGGACAGCCCGAAGGCGCCGGACGCCATGCTCAACATCGCCAGCTGCCAGACCGAGCTCAAGGACAAGGCCGCCAAGAAGACGCTGCAGGATCTGATCAAGCAATATCCGGAATCGTCGGCCGCCGTCACGGCCAAGGAGCGCCTCGGCGGCAAATAATGTCCGGAGGGCATTTGACAGGTTGACGCTCGACCCCTTATAATCTCGCTTCTTCGGGGGTCGTTAGCTCAGCTGGTAGAGCAGCGGACTTTTAATCCGTTGGTCGCAGGTTCGAATCCCGCACGGCCTACCACCGAAGCACCCTTGGGTCGTTAGCTCAGCTGGTAGAGCAGCGGACTTTTAATCCGTTGGTCGCAGGTTCGAATCCCGCACGGCCTACCAAGAATAATCAAGGAAGCCCACGAATTTCGGTTCGTGGGCTTTTTTGTTTCTGGTCGCTCTCTGGTCGCTTCGGAAAACGTCCGGTCCCTGCCGGTCCACATCAATATCGAAAAACCTTCTCAAAAGGCAGGTCTAAATCTGGCGTATCACGCGGAAAAAGAGCCACTTCGACAAGCATACGGATCGCGCTGGAGGGTCCCCTGTGATCCGTCCAACTTTGCTCTCGCTTTTCTCTGGCTTCGCCCCTCAAAAGAACGTCATGCACAATGAAGAAATAGCCGCTCCCGTTCCAGCCGCTGGGAGCCGACTATCTCTCACATCATATTTTCGCTAGTCTGCCCACTCAGTGAGCGCCCAATTGATCAGCGCCTCTTCCCTCTCAGCGATTACTTTCGCATTCCATTTTTTGTGCGCCTCAAAATGGCTCACGACCTCTCCCGCAATCAAAAGCCCCGTCTGTCGATAAGCATCTAACTTATCCTTTGGATCATCAGCCTGCAGCTTCGAATTAAGCCTAGGTGGCAATAACACCAGATTTCCGATTCTATGCTTTGCGCTTTCAGTTGCCTTACTTTGCGGCCAGATATGTTCAATTGATTCCGAAGGGCTTACGAGCCAAATTTTCTCCCACTGCTCATTACTGAAGTTCAGCCCCGATTGCTTTGCCAAAAATTCCTCGTATCGGAAGAAGAAATAACGCAACTCTCCTTCCCATCCATCATAGCAATTTGTTTCCCGCAATGCATCGACAGCATCTTCAATTGGAAACTCCTGACCAATTTCGCCAATAGCCGCATCAATAGCTTTGACATCCAATTTTTCGTTAACAATTCGCCACGCCAAACGAACGTAATTACCAACCTGTGTACGGGCGTCGTTACCCAACATCCCGTAAATTCGAAACGAAACCTTCTCCCACCGCAACAGCAGTTTTTTCCGATCCTTTTCCCCGATATCGCTTCTCAAATGTATTGCGACAGCAAGCAAACGGGCTTGGGCTATTCGTGTAACAGCATGTAATCGAGGGTTCGCCGTTACAGTATTACAAGCCTGCGTCACATTAAGCAACCAGTTAGCAGCCCTCAAAATTTCCGCAGCGCTGCCAGCCTGACTGCGAAGCTCGTTCACCGAGTCTTCTTCTCCCAAGGGGCGATTTGGGGCAGCCTTAGTGGAAAGAGTAGCGGCGAAGCGCAATGCCTCAGTACTCATTCCCTGACGAAGGCCAATACAATAATAAATATCCCGCCACGTGCGATGCAATTCATCAATTACCTCAACCTTATTGGCCGCCTCTAACTCGAAAGCAGCCCCCATAAGGATACTCTTTAGTCGGTCCAGCCATGAGACGTCTAAGCCTCGGCTATTAAGAACCTCAAATACTGAATAAACAGACTGTTCATCCTCGATTTCGTGAAGCAAGAAATACAATCGATTCTTGAGTAACGCAACCAGCGTTGAAAGGCTTTCTGATGCCTTCCACCCTGATACAAATTCCGCACAATCCTCCATTGCCTTCAGCAATTCCCTATCGGCAATAGTTTTCGTTTCCGCCGACGGCGAGTGAATACCTTGCCGGAGAAATTTTGCAAAGTGATGACTAGAGTCGTGATTGGTTTGGAGCAGCAGTAACGCGTCAGCTTCAGCTTTCACCAACAATTCTCTCAGCTCAGTCAATACCTTAGATTCACCTTTATCGTTCTCATCCAATACTAGGGCAATAGACTTAAGCAAAATTATTAAAGATGTCATCCGCTGTTGCCCGTCTACGATCTCTAAGATCTGAAACTCATCAGTTCCTAGACTTTGCTGCCCCCTACGCAAGCAAACCATAGCGGCCATGAAGTGACCACCGTTCGCGCCTTTAGCATGGGTTTTTCGGATATCGAAGAATAGATCTTGGCGCTGTTTCGAAGTCCAGCTATAAGCACGCTGGTATTCCGGGATACGAAAAAGGCGGCCGTTCAATAATTTTGAGAGAGGAAGGTACTGGGGATGGATTGCAATCACGTTTAGCGTCCTATCGATATTAACTAGCATTAAAAAACCGAAAATTTCCCTACGTCAATCAGTTTAGTCGATTCCAACGCCAAGCGCATAGCACCAGAAGCATTCTTTCCCCTCCATAAATACAGTGTGCAAAGTGTGCAGGTGGCGGCTCGCTCAGAACCTTACCACCTTGATTCAGGAGGCCTACCAATACCACTGGCACGTCGCCAGCACGACCGGAAATGGACCGGATGTGGGCACGTCAACATCACCCAAAAAGTATCCAGCGCAATGGACCACGCACGGTCTCACACATCAGCCCCGGCCAGCGCCCACCGCTGCCCGTTCCACGGATTCGAACTCCGTGTCTCCACGATGCCACCACCCCACATTTTTGATACTCCGCAAAAAATCCTTTTCATTGCCGGGCGACAATAAACCTAGTCCCATTGCTTACCCGGAGGAAATGTGGCGATCGATGTATACCTACAAATTGACGGCATCAGCGGCGAATCGCGCGATGACAAACATCGCAATTGGATTGAGTGCACCGAAGTGCATTGGGGCCTTTCCCAGCCCAAAAGCTGTACAGCCTCCACCGGTGGCGGCCACACGGCCGAACGCTGCGAACATTCAGAAGTCAACTTTATCAAGCTTGCCGACCTCGCCTCCCCCATCCTCATGCAAAGCTGCTCAACAGGTAAAACCATCGCCAAAGCACGGCTTGAGTTCATGCGCGCGGATGGACTGGGCGAGCGGATCAAATATTTCGAAATCAACCTTGAAAACGTGCTGGTCTGCCACGTAACGTCGGACATGAGCGAGGGAGAAATCCTTACCGAGCACGTCGGATTAAAGTTCTCCAAGGTGAATTGGCAATATATACAGCAACGAATAACCGGCGGTATCGCAGGGAACACCACGGGAGGCTGGGATCTTGCCAGCAATCGCATCGCCTGACGCAATGTCAGGTTCCACCATCCCATCTGCATTCCCGCAAAGAGGCTAGCCATGGCATACATCTACACTAAAGTATTGGATCTGGAGGGAAAGGAAAAGGTAGGCACAACGCAATGTGTCGCCCTTGTCCAATTCTATGCCGGGGCGCCGAACCACAGGGGTTGGAAGGCAGGCGCGGCGGTCATGGATAACAAGGATATCCAGCCAGGCACCGCCATTGCCACATTCGTGAACGGCCACTACCCTAGCAACAGCACCGGCAACCACGCTGCGCTTTTCGTTCGGCACGGCATCAAGGGATTCTGGGTAATGGATCAGTGGAAAGATGACCGGCCTGCCGACCAAAACAACAAGCCGACGATATCCTCCCGATTCATATCGTCCAGAGGCCTCAAGCAGCGAGCAAGCGGCGCTTGGCCAAATGCCAGCAACAATGCTGACGCATATAGCGTCATCGAGATGAGGTGAAATATGGCTCACAATCACCTCCACTTCGCGGTGGCACTCTGCGCCGCAGTCACGCTAACCGCCTCCGCCGGCACACCGCACACAATTGAATGTCCAGCCGAAATTCCACAAGCCTCCGTGTCTGTCGCGAACCCACCTGCCGGCTGGACACCGTATGCACGCACGGGCTTACGCCTCAGTTCCGCCGAGCCGATGTTCGGCCCGCCGTCAGAAAAAGGATTTCTCAAACCTAGCAGCTCCACAGCGACACGCGATGTTTGGAGTGAGCTCGAAGGAGCGATCGAAGGGGGAAAATGGATCGCTTGTCGGTATGGCGAACGCGGAGAAGTGATTCTCTCCAAGCGCATAGCTGACAACGCCTCAGCATGTACGGTCGTTGCAAACAGAGATAAGCATGGAGTCAATCATCCAGAGGTCACATGCGTCTGGTGACCATTGATCTGGGCGCTGTGGTCCATTTGCACCTGGACCGACCTTATCAAGAAAATCTCACAAATATCGGTTTGTACGCTTGCATAGCGGCTGGGGCTCTCGCGGGATTGGCGTGCGGCCCTGGCGCGCCGGTATGTGTGACAATAGGTGCGTTTGCCGGGGGTGCTATGGCGGCCTTCGGCGCTGGCTTTATTTGGTAGAGCACGCTCGTGAGATTACTTTCGACCTCAGAATTCTCGGCGCGGCTGGCGTCCCCTCATACGGATACGGAACTGCCGTCTTCAGAATTGCTTTTAGACGATAAGCCGAGTGGACTGGTCGTAACCGGCGCTGTGCTGGAAGCTGCCTTGGAATGGCGAGGTTTTCGTATCGCCTTCTTCACTGATGACATCCCCTATGAAGACATGCTGCGGATTTACATGTTCGACGCCAGTATGGCATTGGTCGATGCGGCCGTGCTTGGCGCGAGGTATTCCACCGGAACGTTTACTGAGCTGAATCTACAGCCGCCGAATTCACTGACGTTTCGCTTCTTTGGCGGCACTGTCTGGCGTATGGTGCTACTCGACGATCAGGAATTTTCCCTTCCCTTCCTTTCTGATCCTAACGGCGTGAGCCGGAAGTTGAAATTCTTCCGACATTTCCGTATCGAAGGCAAGCCACGACCTGAAGAAGCGCGCGGCATATCAAATCAGCACGAAAAGGTCACGCGGATGCAAGTAGCCACATCGTTACCACGCAGCGCTTCAGACGGAGGCTAGCGGAGCTTTTTTGATATCAATCAATGGACCCGATGACAACACGATTGATCGTCAGATCCGCAGGCCACTCCAACACAAAAGTCAGTGCCGCCACGGCGCGCGTCTCTTACGCAGGGCGCGGGCTCATAGTCATTTCCATCGCCATTTCGGCGTACACTGTAGCCAAATCGACGGACAAACTCTCCAACGCACGAAAAGAACTGGTTTCGATCGGTGCTGGCATCGGTGGCTGCGTTGCAGGCGGAGCGCTAGCTGGTCTCGCATGCGGACCTGGCGCTCCAATTTGCGTGACAGTCGGAGCATTTGTCGGAGGCACGCTTACGACGTTCGGCATCAGCTTCATTTGGTAGGAATTTCGTGAGACGCCTTCCCACTTCTGAATTTTCGCTTCGCTTGCTCGCCTCGCCCCGCAGCGAAGACGACATGCCGCAAAGCGAAGTCGTGTCGAACGGGTCCCCCACAGGCAAGGTGATCGATGGCGCCGTGTTGGAACTTGCGGTCAGTTGGCGGGATCTTGCCCTAGCCTTCGTCACCGACAACTTCATGCATGAGGAGACTCTTCGTATCTATCTGTTTGACGACAATTTCGAGGTGATCGATTGTGCTTGGTTGGGTTCCATGTATGCCACCGGCGTGTTCTCGTTGATCGAGCTGCAGCCGCCCAATACAGTTCGCTTTCTTTTTTTCGGTGATACCGATTGGACCTTGGAACTACTAGAAGAGGAAAATTTTGCACTTCCCTTTGTAGAGCCTCGCGGCGTGCAC
>DATMSN010001230.1:0-2471 GCA_035565375.1 Duganella sp.
GCCAGCTGGCGCAGCTGGGCCTCGATGGTGGCGTGGCGCGCCTTGATCTGCTGGCCCAGGGCGTCGAGCCGGGCTTGCGCGAAGCTGCCGTTGACCCAGGCCAGAAACTGGTAGATGTGGGCGTGCGCGTAGCGCGCCTCGCCGGTGACGTCGGCCGCCGCCTTGATGCGCTCGGCGCGCACCTGCACCAGGTTCTCCATCGACGCGTTCTGGCGCACCATGCCGTAGTAGCCGGCGGCGGCGGTGGCGATCAGCAGCACCAGCACCAGGCCGGGCGCGAGCAGCAGTTTGGGTCCAATACGTAATTTCTTCAGCATGTTGCTCTCCAGCTCGGGTGCGCGTACGGCGTGCGGCGGCGGTTCCGCGATTATTTTTTGTAGATGCCCGCTTCCAGCACCACGTCGCCGACGCGCAGGATGTAGGTGGTCTTCGGCTCGATCTTGCCGGTGGTGGGGTTCTTGTACTGGTAGTCGACCCAGCCGCTGCCTTTTTTGGCGGCCAGCTCGATGATTTCGCGGCGGTATTTCTTGCCGCTGGCGTCGGGCACGTCGGTCAGGTCCTTGCCGACGATGGACGGGTTGATCGGGTGCGCCAGCACGATGCCGGTGTTGATGTCGCGCATGTCGACGTACAGCGAACCCTGGACGTAGTCGGGGTCCTTGGCGGAGATCTTTTTCATCATCGCCTCCTTGCCGTTGGCCTTCATGAAGGCGGCGCCCTTTTCGGCCATGGCGATGGCGTCCTTCTCGGTCGGCTCCGAGGCGGTGGCGGGCAGGTGGAGCAGGGCGGCGGCGGCGATGGCGGCCAGGGCGAACTGTGGTTTCATGGCGGATCCTTGTCAGGTGGGTGGGCTTGCTCGTATGCACTTTACGCCGCTGGCCGCGCTCGGGATTGCGCTGCCGCAAAGTGTGGCCGTATGGAAATTGCGACCGTGGTTTTATTGCTGCTTGCACCCAGTCTCTAAATATTTCCACCGGTCACTTGATTTTTGGCAATTTGAAGGGGCCCGCGCAGGCCTAGCATGCAGTTTCCGACACCTCACCAGCGATAGGAAACCGCCATGACCACCGATCTGAATCCGTCCGGGACCCCGAGCGCCGCGCAGGCGCCCAAGTTCAAACCCTTCATCCGCCAGACCATCGCCAATGCGCGCCAATGGGATTGGATACCGCCCGACCTGCAGGAGGCGGTGCAGGTGGTGTCGCACGTGCTGCCGTTCCGCACCAACGAATATGTGCTCGACCACCTGATCGACTGGAACAACATCCCCGACGATCCGATCTACCGCCTGGTGTTCCCGCACAAGGACATGCTGCAGGCGGACGACTACGCCCAGCTGCGCGATATGGTGCTGGGCAAAGCCAACCAGGCGGCCATGGCCGAGCTGGTGCGCAAGATCCGCCTGCGCATGAACCCCCATCCGGCCGGGCAGATGACGCACAACGTGCCGCGAGTGAACGACGCGCCGGTCAAGGGGCTGCAGCACAAATACAAGGAGACGGTGCTGTTCTTCCCCAGCGCCGGCCAGACCTGCCACGCCTACTGCACCTTCTGCTTCCGCTGGCCGCAGTTCGTCGGCATGGACGACATGAAGTTCGACGCCCGCGAGTCGCACGAGCTGGCGGCGTACCTGAAGCTGCACCCGGAGGTCACCGATGTGCTGATCACCGGCGGCGATCCGTTGATCATGAACACCCGCTCGCTCGAGGCCTATATCGAGCCGCTGCTGGTGCCCGAGCTGGCGCATATCCAGAACATCCGCATCGGCACCAAGTCGGTGGCGTACTGGCCGCAGCGCTTCGTCACCGACCGCGACGCCGACGATTTATTGCGCCTGTTCGAGCGGGTGGTCGCCAGCGGCAAGAACATGGCCATCATGGGGCACTACAACCACGCGGTGGAGCTGCGTTCGGAGATCGCCCAGCGCGCCGTCAAGCGCATCGTCGGCACCGGCGCGACGCTGCGCATGCAAGGCCCGCTGATCCGCCATATCAACGAGGACCCGAAAAGCTGGGCCGAGTTGTGGCAGACCGGCGTGCGCCTGGGGGCGATTCCGTACTATATGTTCGTCGAGCGCGACACCGGCCCGCGCGAGTACTTCGAGCTGCCGCTGGCGCGCGCGCACGAGATTTTCCAGGAGGCCTACCAGATGGTGTCGGGCCTGGCGCGCACCGTGCGCGGGCCGTCGATGAGCGCCTTCCCCGGCAAGGTGGTGATCGATGGCGTCGTCAACATCGGCGGCGAGAAGCTGTTCGCGCTGCAGTTCCTGCAGGCGCGCGATCCGAACTGGGTGCGCCGCCCGTTCTACGCCAAGTACGATCCCAAGGCGACCTGGATGGACCATTTGAAACCGGCCTTCGGCAAGGAGAAGTTCTTCTTCGAGGAGGAGGGCGGCAGCCGCAGCGAGTACGGCGCCGAGGCGCCCGGCCAGCGCAAGGTGATCCCGCTGATCTCGGCGCGGCAGGAGGCGG
>DATMSN010001231.1:0-4995 GCA_035565375.1 Duganella sp.
CCGGCAGCAGGCTGGCCAGCAGGCGCCAGCGCCAGCGGCCCACGCCGCCTGGCGCGCCCGCGAATCGACAAGTCCGTGCCTCAGCCATGATCGGGAAAGTTTGCTATTTTTGCCATTCTATCGCAAACCCGCCCTGGCCCCGCCCGATGGCGCGGCTCAATCGATGAACGACACCAGCGCCGGCACCACCTGTTCGGGGGCCTCGTCGATCAGCCAGTGTCCGGAACCCTTGACGATGACGCTCTGGACGTTGGTGGCGTACAACCGCGCTTGGTCGCCGACGAAGGCGCCGGCCGATTTTTCGCCGGCGATGGTCAGCACGGGCATGGTCAGCTTGGTCTTGCTCATCGGGCCGAAATCGGCGGCGTCCTTCTCGAAATCGCTGAAGTAGGAGAAGCCGGCGCGCATGCCGTCCGGTTGCGCGTAGGCGGCCGCGTACAGCTTGCGGTCGGCCTCCTTGATCGACTTGCCCTTGTCGGCCGAAAAGTCGTTCCAGAAGTGTTCGAAGTAGATGCGTTCGCGGCCCTTGACCAGCGCCAGCGGCGTTTCGCCGTAGAAGTGGAAATGCCACACCGCCTGCGCCGGGAAGGCGGTGCGCCAGTCGCCGACGCCGGGCACGAAGGCGTCCATGACGACCAGGCGGCTGGTGTCGGCCGGAAACTGCGCGGCGTAGCCGTAGGCCACCATCATGCCGATGTCGTGGCCGACCACGGCCGCCGGCCCGGCGCCGACGGACTTGACCAGTTCGTGGATATCGACCGCCATGGTTTTCTTGTCGTAGCCGCCGGCCGGCTTGTCCGAACCGCCGGCGCCGCGCAGGTCCGGCACGATGACGGTGTGATGCTTGACCAGCTCGCGCATCGCCGGCACCCACATGTGGCCGGTTTGCGCGTAGCCGTGCAGCAGCACCACCGGCGTGCCCTTGCCGCCGATCTTGTAATGCAGGCGCACGCCGTTGACGGTCGCGTATTTGTCGCTGAAGCCGGCGACGGGAACGTCGATCGGGGCGGCGGCGTGGGCCGTTTGGGCACTGAAGATCAGCAGCGCGGCGGCGGCGCGGCGAAAGCTTGGGTGAAGGCGGGACAGGGAAATCATGGCTTTGCTCCTTGGAGTGGAGGGGGTTCAAACGGCACAGGGTAGGCGCTCGCCGCGCGCCGGCCTATACCCGAAAGGGTAACGTGGTTAAAGTGCGCGGCAACTGGTGCGATCGCCGCTTTCCCTGTACGATTTCGGCGGGGTGTGGACGGCAAAAACGGGGCGACGGAGGCAACCATGGATGAGGGATTGGCCAGGCCGGTGCGGGTGATGGTGGTGGACGACCATCCCTTGATGCGGGACGGCATCGCGGCGATGATCGCGTGCCACGGGCGGCTGTCGCTGGTGGCGGAGGCCGGGGACGGCAGGCAGGCGATCGAGCTGTACCGGGAGCACCGGCCGGACGTGGTGCTGATGGATTTGCAAATGCCGGTGATGAGCGGCACCGAGGCGATCGCCGCCATCCTGCAAGCCGATCCGGCGGCGCGCGTCATCGCGCTGACGACCTACAGCGGCGACGCCCAGGTGACGCGGGCGCTGCGCCTGGGCGCGGTGTCCTATCTGCTGAAAAACACCGCGCGCACCGAGCTGCTCGAATGCGTGCTCAACGTCCATGCGGGCGGGCGGCCGATGTCGGCCGACGTGGCGCGCCAGCTGGCCGCGTTCCGCCATCCCGGCGACGCCTTGACCGCGCGCGAGGTCGAGGTGCTGCGCCTGGTGGCGAACGGCAACTCCAACCGGCGCGCGTCGCTGCTGCTGGGGGTGACCGAGGACACGGTCAAAGGCCACATGAAAAACATCCTGTCCAAACTGGCGGCCAACGACCGCACCCATGCGGTGACGATCGCGCTCAATCGCGGCATCCTCGGCGTGTGATTCGCCGGGCACGGCCAATATCATTCGCCGGCTTGGTGATTTTCGCAATTGCAAGCGACAAGCGTCGCTTGCAGAATAGGCTCAAAATAAAACTTGAGCGAGACACATCAATGACGATCCCCCACCGGCGCGCTTTCGCGGCCATCGCGCTCGCCTGCGCCGCGCAGGCCGGCGCCGCGCCGAACGATATCACCGTTTTCAACAGCCGTCCGTTCGCTCCCTGGCAGGTCGCCGTCGCCGATTCCGTGTCGCAAAAGACGCTGGACGGCGCCAGTGCCGTCATCGCGCCGGCGAACAAGGCGACCAACGGCAGCGTGAGCGTCAGCAAGTCCGGCATGAAGAAGGCCGGCGACGCGCTGACCCTGCAATGGAAGGACACCTGGTACGCCAGCCTGCGCATCGACGCCGCCAACCAGCCGGCCGACCTGCGCCCCTATCTGGCCAAGGGCGTGCTGGCGCTGGACGTCAACGTCAAGGAATTGAGCAACGGCGGCATCAGCTTCAAGGTCGGTTGCGGCGAGGGCTGCGAGCGCGCGGTGCCGTATGTGCTGCCCGGGCGCGAGGCCGCCGGCAAGGGCTGGCGCCACCTGGTGTTTTCGATGAGCTGCTTCGTGCGCGACGGCGCCGACTTCAGCAAGGTGGCGCGGCCGTTCGCGCTGGACGGCACCGGCACCGGCGAGGTGGCCGTCGCCAACGTCAGGATCCTCAAGACCGGCAAGCCGAACGCCAGCTGTCCGGACTACCGGACCGTGTCGGTCACGCCGGAGAAACTCAACGAGTCATGGTCCATCAGCTGGTGGACGCCGCGCCACGAGAAGAAGCTGGAGGAAGCCAGGGCGCTGGGCAAGAAGAGCCAGATCGTCTTCATCGGCGACTCGATCACCGAGGGCTGGGAAAAGAGCGGCGCGCCGGTCTGGGAGCGCTACTACAAGCCGATGGACGGCCTGGCGCTGGGCTTCGGCGGCGACCGCACCGAGAACGTGCTGTGGCGCCTGCTGCATGGCGAGGTCGATGGCCTCGCGCCCAAGGTCGCGGTGCTGATGTTCGGCACCAACAACACCGGCCACCGCCAGGAGGACCCGAACACCACGGCGGCCGGCATCAAGCGCAATATCGATGAATTGCGGCGCCGCCTGCCGGACACCAGGATCCTGCTGCTGGCGATCTTCCCGCGCGGCGAAAAGCCGGACGACACGCTGCGCCGGATCAACGACAAGGTCAACGCCATCATCGCCGGCTATGCCGACAACCGTCACATCTTCTTCGCCGATATCAACCAGCAGTTCCTGGCGCCGGACGGCACGCTGTCGACCGACATCATGCCGGACCTGCTGCATCCGAACGAGAAGGGCTACGAGATCTGGGCCAAGGCGATGGCGCCGGAGCTTAAAAAGCTGATGCCCGCGACCGAGGGCCAGGGCGCGGGCTATGCCTGGCAACCGGTGGCCATCGGCGGCAGCGGTTTCGTCTCCGGCATCATCACCAGCAAAACCGAGAAGGACCTGATCTACCTGCGCACCGACGTCGGCGGCGCCTATCGCTGGGACGCGCCGAACAAGCGCTGGATCGCGCTGCTGGACTGGGTGTCCGACAAGGAGACCGGCATGCTGGGCGTGGAGTCGATCGCCATCGATCCCACCACGCCGGGCCGGGTGTATATGTCGACCGGTATCGAGTACATGAACGGCGGCGCCAGCGCGATCCTGAAGTCGTCCGATTACGGCAAGACCTTCACCAAGATCGACGTCACCAGCCAGTTCAAGGTGCACGGCAACGGCATGGGCCGGGGTAACGGCGAGAAGCTGCAGGTCGATCCGGTCAACGGCAAGATCCTGTACATCGGCACGCGCGCCAACGGCATGTTCAAGAGCGTCGACGAGGGCCTGACCTGGCGGCGCCTGGACGGCCTGGACGTGACCACCACGCCGAACAACAAGAACGGCGTGAGCTTCGTGGTGCTCGATCCGTCCAGCGCCTCGGGCGGCGCCACGCAGCGGCTGTTCGCCGGCGTTTCGCGCTTCGGCAAGGTCGGCCCCAATATGTATATGTCGTCCGACGCCGGCAAGACCTTTGCCGCGATGAGCGGCGGGCCGGCCGGTTTGATGCCGCAGCGCGCGGTGCTGGCCGACGGCAAACTGGTGGTGGCGTTCGCCAAGGGCGCCGGCCCGTGGGGCGACGTCGCCCATGGCGAGGGACTGGAGGAGGGCGGCGTGTGGCGGTACGATATCGCCGCCAAAAAATGGACCGATATCTCGCCGCCGCTGAACCGCGCCTATGCCGGCATCACCGTCGATCCGGGCAATCCCAAACGGATGGTGGTCACCACCATCAGCTACTACCGCAACCACACCAACGCGATCCGCGACCAGTTCTTCGAGACGCTCGACGGCGGCAAGAGCTGGAAGAGCATCGTCGACCAGGGCGCGAAGATCGACGCCAATGGCGTGAGCTGGATCGGCGGCAGCTTTATCCACTGGGCCGCCAGCGTGGAGTTCGACCCCTTCGACACCAGGAAGCTGATGGTGGTTTCCGGCAACGGCATCTTCAACTCGACCGACATCAACGCGGCGCCGGCGATCTGGAAGTTCGAGGACGAGGGGCTGGAGGAGTCGGTGCCGCTCAACCTGATCAGCATCCCGGGCGGGCCGCTGATCTCGGCCATCGGCGACTACGACGGCTTCCGCCACACCGACGTGACCAAATACTCGCCGATCCACACGCCGAGCATGGGCACGACCTGGGGCCTCGATTACGCGGCCCAAAAGCCCAACGTGGTCGCCCGCGTCGGCAGCGCGATGTACATCTCCGACGACATGGGCGCGAGCTGGAAGCAGACCGCCTCGCTGAAGGGAAAACAGGGCCAACTGGCGCTGAGCGCCGACGGCAAGGCGATCGTGCACAGCCCGGAGAAATCGGGCGCCAGCTACGTCAGCACCGACCGCGGCGCCAGTTGGAGCCGGGTCAAGGGCCTGGACGGCGCCCGCCCGGTGGCCGATCCGGTCAACCCGGCCAAGTTTTACGCGCTGGGCGGCGCCAATCTGCTGGTGAGCACCGACGGCGGCGCCAGTTTCGCGCCGGCCGGCG
>DATMSN010001232.1:0-3897 GCA_035565375.1 Duganella sp.
CTGGGCGACCAGCGCATGGCCCGCTCGGGGCGACCCCGACGGAACAATCTCCAGCTTGACGCCGGCATCGCCGTATTGGCCGAAGACGCCTATCGCTATCGGCAGCGTGGCCCCGTCGGGGTACATCACCTGCACATACCACGGTCCGGGAGACGATACCGGATCGCGCACGTTGAAGACGCAATAGCCGCCGCCGCATGCGGACGGCGGCGTTGCCAGCGTGATACCCGGCGGCTGCACCAGCGTCACGCTGATTTGGTTCGGCCCGGGATTGGACGACGATGTGCAGGTCAGGTGCGGATTTTCCCAGACGACCGAAAACTGTGCCGCTGAGCAGCCGGGTGCGATGGTCACCGGTTGTAGCCAGAAGCCCCGCGCCTCCACCGCTTTGGATTGGTTCAACAGCGTTGTCCATCCCGGCAGCTGTCCGCGGATCTGATTGACGGCGGCGCTGATGTCGGCCGGCGTGGGGACATATAAATACTGGCCGTGCGACAGCAGGCTGATTTGCCGCAGCAGCGCGGTGTTCGCCGTCGGCCCCAGCGCGCACACCCAGGTCGGCACATAACGCGACAACGTGGCGGGATCGGTGCCGCTGTCTTGCTGGCCGGTGCTGAGCAACAGCGCGCCTGTCGTCAATCCGCCGGGTGCGTTTGCCAGCAGCGCGTAGGCCGTGCGCAGCCCGCCGCCGATGTTGACCGAGGGGCTGGTCGGCGCGTCGTTGGCGGCGGCCGGTTGCGGCAACGTGCCGTCCACCGTGGACAGCCGACCGCCGGGCGCGTGGCTTTGCACGCCGGCGGCGTCGAACGATATCATGCCGAGCGCGTCGTTCCGCAGCGGGTCGCCGACGAACGCCAGGGCGTTGATGGAGGCGGCGGAGACGAAGCCGAATTGTTCCATGACAGAGGTCGTCTCGATGACGGGGACTACGGCGATGGAGGTGGGCATGTCGTTCTCCTGATGGAGTACCGCCTATCAGTTGGCCCGGTTCCGGAAGGCCGGCGGCGTTTGCTGTGGCGACAACGTCACGGCCGCCGCGCGCAAGCTTGTGGGGTCGACATTGAAGGCCGCGACGCCGTTGGCGCCGGTCGTGGCGCTGGCGACGACGGTCGCGCCGTCGAGCAGTTGCAGGTTGACACCCGGCTCTATCGGCGTGTTGTCGTCAAAAAAAATGGTGACGTTGAGTGTCATGATGCTGGCCTTTCCGCGGGATTTAGGGTTGTGGTCGAAGGTGGCCGCGCGGTTGTCGGCGATCTCCCCAACCGGCCCTTGAACAGCCGGTAGATGCGCCGTGCCAAAGTGCCCGCCGGGGCGGTCGGGATGTTGGCGAGCGTCGGATAGGCCTGGTTGGCGCCGACGGTGGCGGCGGCGCCGAGGTCGGCGACCCGTTGCAGGGCCGCGTAGCCGGCCGGCGCCTTACCGGTGCAGAACGCCAGAAAGACGTCGTCGATCGACTGTTGAACGGCGATGTCGACCAGCGCCCTGTTGCACCGATCGGCGGTGTCGAAGTAGCGCTGGTCGCCGGAGGCGTGCCAGCGATCGCCAATCTGCTTGGTCGCGGCCAGCCCCGCCGGGCAGTCTTCGTCGTGCAGGTTCTTTCCCGGCGTGCGGATACGCCCGGCCGAGAACAGGTCGGACAGGAAATGATCGGCGAAAGCGTTCATCGCGTAGGCATGGCCGAGCAACTGGCGCCGCTGCTCGGGCGGGGCGTGGCGGGCCACGCGCGCTTGCTCGATGGCGACCGCGTGGCCGGCCTCGTAGGCCAGCACCGCCCATTTTCCGGAGTGGTCCCGGTTCATCGCCGACAGCTGCAGATAGCGGCCCAGCGGATACCATGGCGAAACGAACGAGCCACCGCCGGTAATGACATTCCATTTCGCCGACAAGGTGTCGCCAAGTTTTTCGTACGCGGCCGACGCCGGCCGGCCTTCCGCCAGCGCCTGGTTCACGGCGGCGATTTCATCCGCCATGACGGCCAGTATCCGTGGCGCCTCGGTGGTTGCCGCGCTGTCGGTGGCCAGCGAGTTGTAGGCGTTGGTGAACCGCGTTTTGCGCGCGGCTGCCGTGGCGCCGTCGGAAATCGGGGCCGACGGAATACCGTAGAAATCCCCGCCCAGCGAAACGATTTGCCCGTACGTCAGCGCCAAGCCGTTCGGCAGGACCAGCTTCATCTGGCGGGACGGCTGGCCGGTGACGCAATCGGAGAAATACAGCAGCGCGTTGTCGCCGATGGCGGTGTGCTCGCCGCCTTCGAATCGCGCCGTGGGCCGGAACTTGGGCGCGCGGATCGGCTTCTGCGGCTTCAACAGGATGACCGGTGACGGTGTGCGGGGCAGCTTGATGCCCTCGGGGGACACCAGGTCGTCCAAGCCGCCTTGGGCGAGGCGGCCGCTGCGCGCGGCGTGCTCGATCACCGGGTTGAGGGCGGCGGTCCGCGTGGTCCACGCCGGTGACAGCGGGGAACTGAATGGCGATGCGGCGGAAGTGTTCATAAGGCTGGGCTCCGTGGGTTGGCTGTGACAACGCTGTGGTAAAGCGTTGTCATCCTTTACTCACATTTCGTGCCAGCGGGATAACACCGCCGCGCCGGTGGCAGCGGCCGTGTTTCGGTGTCGGCGGCGAAGATTTGACATGTAAAGAGGGCGCGCCGACATGTCAACGGCCCGCACCGGCATGCCACGGCGCGCCGCTTCCTGGTGTAAAATTGATCAGCTTTTTAATCGGAAAGGTAGTACAGCGCCCGCCATGGATGATTCCGATCACACACTGACTTCGCCCTTGCCGGCGTCGACGCGCGGCGGCGCCGCGCTGCTGGGGTTGACCATCGCCTGGCATCCGGATGTGGGGCGCGTCGGCGAACAGTTTGTCGGCCTCGCCGAGGCCGGGACGGTGGAACTGAGCCGCTATCTGCCGGCGTTCCGGCGGCCCGGGCAGGACGGCGTGGGGCTGGGACACAGCAGCGTGTCGCGCACGGCGGTGCGGCTGATCCGCGATGCCGAGGGCGGCGTCACCGTGTGTCCGCCGCAAAGCCGCATGGTGATCGAACTGAACGGCCGGGAAATCGTCGAGCCCGCGCATTTGACCCGCGAGCAAATCGAGCGGGGCGCCATCCTCGGCCTGGGCCGCACGGTGTTGCTATGCCTGCACTGGATGCACTGCCTGCCAAGAAACAACCCGGTGCCCGGGTTCATCGGCGTCGGCAGCGCAGCGATCGCCACGCGCGAGCAGATTCGGCAGGTGGCCAAGACCGACGCGGTCGTGTTGTTGCTGGGGGAAACCGGCACCGGCAAGGAGGTGACGGCGCGCGCGATCCATGCGCTCGGCAAGAACGCCCGCGCGGCCATGGTGTGCGTCAACATGGCGACCTTGAGCGATACGCTGGCGGCGGCCGACTTGTTCGGCGCCGTCCGCGGCGCCTACACGGGCGCGCAAACCGCGCGCCAGGGCTGGTTCGCGCAGGCGCAGGATTCCACGCTGTTTCTCGATGAGATAGGCAACACGCCGGGCAGCGTGCAGCCGATGCTGTTGCGGGTGCTGGAAAGCGGCGACTATCGCCCGCTGGGCGCCACCCACGACCAGCACTCGAACGCCCGCCTGATCGCGGCGACCGACCAGGATCTCTACGGCGCGGGCTTTAACCAGGCCTTGCTGCGCCGGCTCGAGCATTTCGTCATCCGCATCCCGCCGCTGCGCTGCCGGCGCGAGGATATCGGCTTGCTGCTGGTGCATATGCTGCCGGCGGCGGATCCACCGGCGGTGCCCACCGCGCTGGTCAGCCAATTGCTCAACCATGACTGGCCGGGCAATGTCCGCGACCTGTCGAACGTGTTCCGCCGCATGCTGCTGGCGCTGGAGGTGGGGGAGGCCCCGGGCGTCGAGGCCATGCTCAACGTGCCG
>DATMSN010001233.1:0-6323 GCA_035565375.1 Duganella sp.
CGATCTCGTCGGCCACCCCGGCCACCCCGGTGACCCGCCGCGCCGCGCGCTCGGCGGCCACCTTCTGCGCGTAGCTGCGGACAAAACCGCTGAGCGTGACGATCTTTTCCCGCACCGACACGCCAAGGTCGTTGGCGGCGATATCGGCATCCCACGCCAGTTCGTTCTCCACATTCTTTTTGATTTCACTATCGGTTAGCATCGCTTCCTCCCTGTCAATCGCATTCCATGAGGTGCCGCCGGCTCCTTCGCGGAAGCCACCGGCCGGCTCGCCGTCGGCGCGCGCCAAGAACATGCTAATGCCATCCCCCCCGCCTCACTTTTGACCTGTGTCAGCGCGCGTCGCGGAACCACTAGCGGCTGAGCGCACGACCGCCGCCCGTCACCGAGGGACGGGCGGCGGTCGAACCAAAATGCGCGGCGCGTGTCCAACCACCACGCCGAAACGCGGCGCGCGGGTTGGATCGGGGGGAAGGATATGGATATCAAGGACGCTATCGTGGCACGCCGCTCGGTGCGCTCGTACACCGGCGAGGCGCTGGACGAGCTGACCGCGCGGCGCCTGATCGACGCCGCGATCCTGGCGCCGAACGCGGTCAACGAGCAGCCATGGATGTTTACCGTGGTGCGCGACGCCGGGCTGCTCGACCGCATATCCGCCGACGCCAAGGAGCATCTGAGGGCGACCATGCCCGCCAGCGTCCACGCGGACCATTTCCGCGCCATGCTCGGCGACGCCGATTTCCACATCTTCTACCATGCGCCGGCGCTCATCGTCGTCTCCGCCAGCGTCCCCGGCCCGTGGATCGTCGAGGACTGCGCGCTGGCGGCCGGCAACCTGATGTTGGCCGCCTGCGCCGAAGGGCTGGGTAGCTGCTGGATCGGTTTCGCGCAGGGCTATCTCAACACGCCCCAGGGCAAACGCGCGTTGGGCCTGCCAGACACCTGCACGGCGGTGGCGCCGATCATCGTCGGCCATGCGAAGACGGCGCCGCTGCCGGTGTTGCGCAAGGCGCCCGACATCCACTGGATCGGCTGACTGCGCGGCGTACATCTGGGCAATAAGGTCGGCGTGCCCGCGCCTCCCCTTCCCACCACGAGGAGAACCCATGCAAATACTTGACCGCACCCATCGACAGTTCATTCTCAACCTGCTCGGCGCAGCGCACGACCTGACGCTTGCCACGCTGCGGCCGGACGGCTATCCGCAGGCGACCGTGGTGAGCTTCGTCAACGACGGCCTGACGCTGTATGCGGGCATCGGCCTGGACAGCCAAAAGGCGCACAACATCCGCCAGAACAACAAGGTGTCCGCCACCGTCACACCGGCCTATGCCGACTGGCGGCATATCCGCGGCCTGTCGCTGGCCGGCACCGCCGGCATCGTCGGCGACGCCGACGAGAACGATCATGCCGCCGACCTGATGCTGTTCCGCTTCCCGCAGCTGCGCCAGCTGACGCAGAACGGCGCCATCCCGTGGCCGGGCGCCGTCTTCCTGCGCATCGTACCGTCGGTGATCTCGGTGCTCGACTACGAACAAGGTTTCGGCCATACCGAACTCTACGCGGTGCACGCCACGCCATGACGGCAGCGCGAGCGGGAAACGCCGCTTTTGCCGGCCCGAATGCAAAAAGGGCAGCCACATCGGCTGCCCTTCTACATACTGGAGCGGGAGAAGAGTCTCGAACTCTCGACCTCAACCTTGGCAAGGTTGCGCTCTACCAACTGAGCTACTCCCGCTTGGAGTTCAAATTGTCTGGAGGCGAGGATGGGAGTCGAACCCATCTACACGGCTTTGCAGGCCGCTGCATAACCGCTTTGCTACCTCGCCAGAGGAAACTTTTGACGAAGACCGCAGCGGGTTATGCGCTGCGATCCTGAATTCTGGAGCGGGAGAAGAGTCTCGAACTCTCGACCTCAACCTTGGCAAGGTTGCGCTCTACCAACTGAGCTACTCCCGCATTGGAGTTACATTTTTACTATTTTTTACCACGCCGACCAGCTTTAAAAAACTGGAGCGGGAGAAGAGTCTCGAACTCTCGACCTCAACCTTGGCAAGGTTGCGCTCTACCAACTGAGCTACTCCCGCATCGGAGTCCAACATCATAGCAGCAACCTGTTGCTAATTCTAGTGCTACTTTTTTTACCACGCCACGCGTTACATCAAACTGGAGCGGGAGAAGAGTCTCGAACTCTCGACCTCAACCTTGGCAAGGTTGCGCTCTACCAACTGAGCTACTCCCGCGTCGTCTTCTGCAACAACAGGCCAGCATTATAGAGTATCTGTGCCGCCTGTCAATGGCAAAAACTTTGCCGAATGAAAAAGATTAAATATTGTTTATTCAGTTCTTGCGCCGGGTCTACAACGTGCCGGCTTTTTCCTTGATCAGCGGCCAGGCCAGGCGCAGATAGTAGAACATCGACCACACCGTCAGCACGGCGGCGATCTCCAGCAGGCGGGCGCCCCAGAACTGCGTGTCGACCGCGCCGAACAGCACGTCGTGGTACAGCAGCAGCGGGATGGCGGTCATTTGCGCGGTGGTTTTGATCTTGCCCAGCGAGCTGACGGCGACCGATTTGGAGGCGCCGATCTGCGCCATCCATTCGCGCAGCGCCGAGATGGCGATCTCGCGGCCGATGATCACGAACGACAGCACGGCGTTGGCGCGGTCTAGCTGCACCAGCACCAGCAAGGCCCCCGCCACCATCAGCTTGTCGGCCACCGGGTCGAGGAAGGCGCCGAAGGCAGAAGTCTGGTTCCAGCGGCGCGCCAGGAAACCGTCGAACCAGTCGGTGACGGCGGCGACGATGAACACCAGCGTGGCCGCCAGGTTTTGTTCCGCCACCGGCAGCATCGTCGTCGGCAGATAGTAGACGCCCACCACCAGCGGAATCAGCGCGACGCGCAACCAGGTTAACAGTATCGGTATATTGAAAGGCATAGGCTTGAATGAAGGTGCGGCTGTGAATATTCTGTTACGCGCCGCTAGTCTACCTTGCCGCCGCACATTAAACCAGCACGTTTGCCACCGCCCTCCACGCCGCCCTAATGCAGCTGGCGGTAGATTTCCTCGGCCAATGCGCTGGAGATGCCTTCGACCTGCTTCAAGTCCTCGACGCTGGCGTTGACCACGCCGCGCAAGCCGCCAAAGCGCGCCAGCAGCCGTTGGCGGCGTTTGGCGCCGATGCCCTCGATCTCCTCCAGCCGCGAGGTCTGGCGCGTCTTGGCGCGCTTGGCGCGCATGCCGGTGATGGCGAAGCGGTGCGCCTCGTCGCGGATCAATGCGACCAGCATCAGCGCCGCCGATTCCTTGCCCAGTTCCTGCGGCGCGCGGCCGTCGACGAACATCAGGGTCTCCAGGCCGACGCGTCGCCCCTCCCCTTTGGCGACGCCGACGATCAGGCTGATATCGAGCCCCAGTTCGGCGAACACCTGGCGCGCCATTTCGATCTGCCCCTTGCCGCCGTCGATCAGCACCACGTCGGGCATGACGCCGTCGCCGTTGGCCACCTTCTCGTAGCGGCGGAACAGCACCTGCCGCATCGCCGCGTAATCGTCGCCCGGCGTGATGTCGTTGATGTTGTAGCGGCGGTATTCGCCGTTTTGCATCTGGTGGTGATGGAACACCACGCACGAGGCCTGCGTCGCCTCGCCCTGCGTGTGCGATATGTCGAAGCATTCGATGCGCAGCAGGTCGATGTCCTCCGGCTCGAGCGCCAGCGCCTCGACCAGCGCGCGCGTGCGCGATTGCTGCGAGCCCTGCTCGGACAGCAGGCGCGCCAGCGAGATCTCGGCGCCCTTCTGCGCCAGCTCCAGCCATTTGCGGCGCTGGTCCTGGGGCTGGAAGATCAGGTTGATGCGGTGGCCGCACTGCTCCTGCAACGCCACCATCAGGGCCGGCTGGTCGAATTCGATATTCAGGATCAGCGTGCCGGGGATGAATTTCTCGGTGTAGTGCTGCACCAGGAAGGCGGCCAGCACCTCCACTTCGATCGCCTCCTCGGCGATGGCGGCGGCGTCGCCGATGTGGTTGGGGAAGTAGGCGCGGTCGCCCAGGTGGCGGCCGCCGCGCACCATCGCCAGGTTGACGCAGGCGCGCCCGCCCTGCACCAGCACGGCGATGATGTCGACGTCGGCGTCGCCGGTGGTTTCCATGCTTTGCTGATGCAGCACGCGCGACAGCGACTGGATCTGGTTGCGCACCGACGCGGCCTGCTCGAATTTGAGGTCGGCGGCGTAGGCGTGCATTTTCTTTTCCAGGTCCTCCATCACTTCGCTCTGGCGTCCGCGCAGGAAACGGGCGGCGTTTTCGACATCGATCTTGTAGTCTTCCTTGCTGATCAAGTCGACGCACGGGCCGCTGCAACGGCCGATCTGGTGCAGCAGGCAGGGGCGAGTGCGGTTCGAGTAGACGCTATCCTCGCAGGTGCGGATCAGGAACACCTTCTGCAGGATCTGCATCGATTCCTTGACCGCCCACGAGCTGGGGAACGGACCGAAATACTGGTTCTTCTTGTCGACCGCGCCGCGGTAGTAGACCATGCGCGGCGAGTCGCCGCCGGTGATCTTCAGGTACGGGTACGATTTATCGTCGCGGAACAGGATGTTGAAGCGCGGCGCCAATGCCTTGATCAAGTTGTTTTCAAGGATCAGCGCCTCGGCCTCGCTGTGCGTGACCGTGGTTTCGAGCCGGGCGATGCGCTCGACCATCATGGCGATGCGCGGGCTGGCGATGTTCTTCTGGAAGTAGCTGGAGACGCGTTTTTTCAGGTCGCGCGCCTTGCCGACGTAGAGGACCTTGTCCTCGGCGTCGAAATAGCGGTACACGCCCGGCAGGTTGGGCAGCTTGGCCACGGTGGCCAGCACTTGTTCGCGCGGGTCGGGCAATGGTACGGTTGGTGCGACGTCAGTCATTACGAATCTCAGTTGGCTTGTTCCACGATGACGAATGCGACGGCGTATTCCGCCTCGTCGCTGACCGTCACCTGTGTCGTCAGCTTATTCTTGTCCATGAATTCTTTCAGCACGCCGCTGCACACGATCATCGGCTTGCCGCTCGGCGCGTTGAGCATCTGCGCGGCCGGCCACGTCATCGGCATGCGGATGCCCAGGCCGATGGCCTTGGCGAACGCCTCCTTGGCGGCGAAGCGCGTGGCGACGAAGCGGATGCCGCGCACCGGGTTCTTCGCTTTGCGCGCCAGGTATTTTTCCATCTCCTGCGGGCCCAATATCTTTTTGGCGAAGCGGTCGCCGTGGCGCGCCAGCGCCTCCTCGATACGTGGAATCTTGCAGATATCGGTGCCGATGCCGTAGATCACCGCGCCCCCAGCCTGGTCGACACCATGATGGCCTTCATCTCGCGCACGGCGTTTTCCCAGCCGACGAACACCGAATGGGCGACGATGGCGTGGCCGATGTTCAGTTCCGCGATATCCGGAATGGCGGCGATGGCTTGCACGTTGGTGTAGTGCAGGCCGTGGCCGGCGTTGACCTTCAGGCCCTTGCCGACGCCGAACAGCACGCCGCGCTTGATGCGCTCCAGTTCGGCCGCCTGCTCGGCGCCTTCGGTGTCGGCGTAGCGGCCGGTGTGCAGCTCGATCACCGGCGCGCCGACGTCGGCGCTGGCGGCGATCTGCGCCTCGTCGGCGTCGATGAACAGGCTGACGCGGATACCCTCGGCCTGCAGCTGCTTGACGGCCGCCCGCACCGCGTTGAAGTGGCTGACGACATCGAGACCGCCCTCGGTGGTGACCTCGGTGCGCTTCTCGGGCACCAGGCAGACGTCGGCCGGCTTGATGCGGCAGGCGAAGTCGATCATCTCCTGCGTGACGGCCGCCTCCAGGTTCATGCGCGTGAGCAGTTGCGGCGCCAGCGCGATGACGTCGGCGTCCTTGATGTGGCGGCGGTCCTCGCGCAGGTGCAGCGTGATGCAGTCGGCGCCGGCCTGCTCGGCCAGCAGCGCGGCGCGGATCGGGTCCGGATACATGGTGCCGCGGGCGTTGCGCAAGGTGGCGACATGGTCGATGTTCACGCCAAGGTCGATGATGGTGCCGGAGGGATGCAGGTAGCTCATTTTGTCTTTACCCTGTTTGTTTTATAACTGCGGATTGTTCTGTGACTGCGATTTTATAACTGCGACAGGTCGATCAGTATCTGGCGCGTGTTCAGCGGCGCGCCGCCCAGGTGGTGCGCCAGCAGGAAGCGCATCAGTTGCTTGCTCTGCGACTGCGTGGCGGCGTCCTGGTAGTCCTCGCGCTCCATGTCGAGCAGCGTTTTGCCGCTCACGCGCGGCGACTGGTCGGCCGCGCGCTCGGGACGCGG
>DATMSN010001234.1:0-3399 GCA_035565375.1 Duganella sp.
ATGCAGAGACGAAATCCCTGGTGCGCTGGCAGGCCGAGGCGCTGCACGCGCAGGCCGATCCGCAAAGCGAGGCTGCGATGTGGACCGCCTCGCTGGTGCGGCAAAGCCACGCCGCGCTCGACGAGCTGGCGTTGCTGACGCCGTGGGTCAACCTGTCTGCCGACACGCTGTTCGACACCAGCATGACCCGCATGCCGACCCTGCGCGAACTGGCCAGCCTGGCCAACGCCAGCGGCGCCATTCCGGTGACCGACCTGGCGCCGGTCGAGCGCGAGCGCCAGCAGCAATTGGCGCATTTGCTTGAACAGGGCAGCGCCGCCGCGCATGAACGCATGCGCGTGCTGGCCGAACTGGCGCAGCGCAGTTGCGCCTTCGCCCAGATGGAGTACCGCTTCCTGTACAACCCGACCACCAATCTGCTGGCGATCGGCTACAACGTCAGCGAACGCCGGCTCGACGCCAGCTACTACGACCTGCTGGCGTCCGAGGTGCGGCTGGCCAGCTTTATCGCCATCGCCCAGGGACAGCTGCCGCAGGACCATTGGTTCGCGCTGGGCCGCCAGCTGTGCATCGTCGCCGGCAAGCCGGTGTTGCTGTCCTGGAGCGGCTCGATGTTCGAGTACCTGATGCCGCTGCTGGTGATGCCGAACTATCCGAGCACCTTGCTCGACCAGACCTACAACGCCGTCATCGAGGCGCAGATCGATTATGGCAAGCGCCGCGGCGTGCCTTGGGGGATCTCCGAATCGGGCTACAACACCGTCGACGCCAGCCTCAATTACCAGTACCGCGCGTTCGGCGTGCCGGGCCTGGGCCTCAAGCGCGGCCTGGCCGACGACCTGGTGATCGCGCCGTACGCCACCATGATGGGACTGATGGTGCAGCCGGAGGCGGCGTGCCTGAACCTGCAGAAGATGGCGGGCCTGGGCTTCATGGGCCGCTACGGCTTCTTCGAGGCGATCGACTACACCGCTTCGCGCCTGCCGCGCGGGCAGAGTTGCGCCGTCGTGCGCTCGTTCATGGTCCACCACCAGGGCATGGGCCTGCTGTCGCTGAGCTATCTGCTGCACGACCGGCCGATGCAGCGCCGCTTCGAATCCGATCCGCTGCTGCAATCGACGTTGCTGGTGCTGCAGGAGCGCAGCCCGCAGGCCGGCGCCTTCTATTCCAACACCACCGAGCTGGCGGCGCTGCGCTCGGCCGCGCCGGACCAGCAGGCCGCGCCGATGCGCGTGCTCACCCAGCACAGCACACCGGTGCCGGAAACCCAGTTGCTGTCGAACGGCCGCTATCACGTCATGGTCACCAACGCCGGCGGCAGCTACAGCCGCTGGCGCGACCTGGCCGTGACGCGCTGGCGCGAGGACAGCACCCGCGACAACTGGGGCAATTTCTGCTACGTGCGCGACCTGGACGACGGCCAGTTCTGGTCCACCACCTATCAACCGACCCTGGTCGAGCCGCGCCATTACGAGGTGATCTTCTCCGAGGGGCGCGCCGAGTTCCGCCGTTCCGACCGGGGGCTGGACCTGTACACCGAGATCGTCGTCTCGCCCGAGGACGACATCGAGCTGCGCCGCACCCGCATCACCAACAAAAGCGACAGCGTGCGCACCATCGAGGTGACCAGCTACGCCGAGGTGGTGATGGCGCCGGCGGCGGCCGACGCCGCGCACCCGGCGTTCAGCAAGCTGTTCGTGCAAACCGAGATCCTGCGCGACGAGAACGCGATCCTGTGCACGCGCCGTCCGCGCGGCGCCGATGAAGCCATGCCTTGGCTGATGCACTCGATGATCGTGCATGACGCGCCGGTGGTGGCGGTGTCGTTCGAGACCGACCGATCGCGCTTCCTCGGCCGTGGCAACACCGCCGCCGCGCCGCGCGCGCTGCTCGAGAGCGGCGCCCTGGGCGGCGCCGAGGGCTCGGTGCTCGATCCGGTGGTGGCGATCCGCTACACCATCACGCTCAAGCCCGACCAGACCGCCATCGTCGATATCGTCACCGGCATGACCGAGCAGCGCGAGGCCGCGCTGCACCTGGTCGACAAATACCAGGACCGGCATCTGGCCGACCGCGTGTTCGAACTGGCGTGGACCCACAGCCAGGTCGTGCTGCGCCAGCTCAACGCCAGCGAGGCGGACGCGCAGCTGTACGGCCGCCTGGCCAATTCGGTCATCTATCCGAACGCCACGCTGCGCGCCGACGTCGGCACCCTGGTCAAGAACCATCGCGGCCAGTCCGGCCTGTGGGCGTACGCCATCTCCGGCGACCTGCCGATCGTGCTGCTGCAGATCAAGGACCCGGCCAACATCGACCTGGTGCGCCAGATGGTGCAGGCGCACGCCTACTGGCGCCTCAAGGGCCTGGTGGTCGACCTGGTGATCTGGTACGAAGACCAGTCGGGTTACCGCCAGCTGCTGCACGAACAGATCATGGGCCTGATCGCCTCGGGCATCGACGCCCAGGCGATCGATCGCCCGGGCGGCATCTTCGTGCGCCTGGCCGACCAGATCTCCAACGAGGACCGCATCCTGCTGCAGTCGGTGGCGCGCGCCATCCTCAGCGACAGCCGTGGTCCGCTGGCCGAGCAGATCAAGCGTCCCGGCCCGCAGACCATGCGCATGCCGCCGCTGCTGGCGGACGGCCGCGGCGACTATGGCGACGCGGTTCCGCCGGCCCGTCCTGCGCGCGCGCTGATGCTGGAAAACGGCATCGGCGGCTTCACGCAGGACGGCCGCGAATACGTGATCACCACCCGCGAGGGCCAGCGCACGCCGGCGCCCTGGTCCAACGTGCTGGCCAATCCGCAGTTCGGCAGCGTCATTTCGGAAAGCGGCCAGGCCTACACCTGGCACGAGAACGCCCATGAATACCGGCTCACGCCATGGCATAACGATCCGGTCAGCGATGCCAGCGGCGAGGCCTTCTACCTGCGCGACGAGCAGACCGGCGAGTTCTGGTCGCCCGCCGCGCTGCCCGCGCGCGGCAGCGGCGACTACGTCACGCGCCACGGCTTCGGCTACAGCGTGTTCGAACACAGCGAAAACGGCATCGCCACCGAGATGACCACCTTCGTCTCGACCGACGCGCCGATCAAGTACACGGTGCTCAAGGTGCGCAACGACACGCTGGTGGCGCGCAAGCTCACCGTCACCGGCTATGTCGAATGGGTGCTGGGCGATATGCGTTCCAAGTCCGGCATGCATATCCTCACCGAGGTCGATCCGGTCAGCGGCGCGATGTTCGCGCGCAATCCGTACAACACCGAGTTCACCGGCCGTGTCGCCTTCTTCAATTGCGACGCCAGCCTGCGCTCGATCACCGGCGACCGTGGCGAATTCCTGGGCCGTAACGGCTCGCTGGCGGCGCCGGCGGCGCTGCGCCGCGCGCGCCTGTCCG
>DATMSN010001235.1:0-1594 GCA_035565375.1 Duganella sp.
TGACGGCGCGGCGGTGGTGGGCGCGTACGCGGCGGGCGCCGAATTGGTGTACGGTTTTTTCACCTCCGGCTCCACCGGCATGCCCAAATGCGCGTTGAATCATCACGCGGGCCTGGCCAACCGTTTTCGCTACATGACGCGCCGTTTCGGCCGGGGCCAGGTGGTGTACCAGAACAGCGCGCCGCTGTTCGATTCGTCGATCTGGCAGATGCTGTGGCCATTGACCTGCGGTAGCGTATCGGTGCTGCCCGAGCGGCGCGGCCGCTGGGATCTGGATGCCGTGGTGGACGACATCGCGCGCCACCGCATTACCATGACCGACTTCGTGCCGACCTTGTTCAAATTGCTCGTGCGCGGTCTCGAAGGCGGTGGCGTGGCGTGCGCCAAGCTGGCCAGCTTGCGTCATGTGCTGATCGGCGGCGAGGAAATCGACGCGCCGTCGGTGCACAGCTTCCGCCGTCTGCTGCCGCAATGCCGCGTGATCAATACCTATGGCCATACCGAGGCGTCGATCGGCATGGTGTTCCATGAGGTGCGCGACGAGGACGGCCAACACATTCCGTTGGGGCGGCCGATCGACAATACCCACGTGCGCATCGTCGATGCGTCGATGCGGGTGGTCGCCGACGGCGAGTTTGGCGAGATTGTGGTCGGCGGGGTTTGCGTGGGGGCCGGCTATTTGAACTTGCCGGGACTGACCGCGCAAGCCTTTGTGGCCAATCCCTTTCCCGACGTCCCTGGCGGGATGGTTTACCGCACCGGCGACATGGGCCGTGTGCGCGCCGATGGCCTGCTCGATTATGCCGGCCGGGCCGACGACCAGGTCAAGGTGCGCGGCGTCCGCATCGAACTGGGCGAATTGTCGCTGGCGATGAAGGCGTGCTTCGAGGACGTGAGCGACGCGGTGGCGCTGATGGCGCCCACCAAACACGGCGAGCCCGAACTGGTGCTGGCCTACGCCGCGCCGGCGCAGATCGAAGCGGGCCGCTTGCGCCGCGCGCTCGCCAACCATCTGCCGATGACGCATATGCCGCATCGGGTGTTATGGCTGGCGTCCCTGCCGGTGTCGCCCAATGGCAAACTCGACCGCAAGCGCATCATCGACATGATAGGCGCGCAAAGCGCGGCCACCGCCATGACCGCGACGGAGCGGGAGGAGGCGGCGGGCATGCTCGGGATGCTCGTGCATCGCTTTCGCAGCGTGCTGTTGTTCAACGACGTCGGACCGGATACCGATTTCTTCGACAACGGCGGCGACTCGCTCGCGGCGGTCAATCTGTCATTGATGCTGGCGCAGTCCGGCGGCGTGAGCGTGCCGGTTACGCGGCTGTATGAATATCCGACGCCGCGCGCGTTGGCGCGCTTTTTGGAAACGGGCGGGGCGGCGGCAACGCGGGACGGGCTGGATCTGCCGGAGGTCGAGTATAGCAACACCGGCGCCGTCGCCGCCGTCAGCCGCAGGGTGCTGTTGACCGGCGCCACCGGCTACATCGGCATCCACGTGCTGGAATGCCTGCTGCGTACCACCACGCTGGAGGTGTCGGTGCTGCTGCGTGGCGCCAGCAGCCAGGCCGCGCTCGACCGCCTGGCGGAC
>DATMSN010001236.1:0-6225 GCA_035565375.1 Duganella sp.
ACTGGCCCGGCACGGTCCCCGGCACGATGCGCTGGCCGGACTCGTCGCCGCCGGCATCGGCCCGCGATGGATCGTCGTGGCTGTAGCTTGCCGGCGCGCGCTCATGCGGGGCAACGAAGTCCGGGCCAACCGTTGCGCAGCCCGCGCATGTCATGGCGATGGCGCCGGCCAGCGCGCGCGCGGCAAGGCTATTCATACCGTAGCGCCTCGATCGGGTTGAGCCGCGCAGCCTTGCGCGCCGGGTAGTAGCCGAAGAAGATGCCGACCGCCGCCGAGAATACGAAGCCGCCGGCGATGGCGGATGGCGCAATGAAGGTAGGCCAGTGCGCCACCAGCGAAATCAATTCGGTCACCAGCGCGCCGAACAGGATGCCGGCCAGACCGCCGATCACACTCAGAAATACTGCTTCGGCCAGGAACTGCATCAAGACATGGATGCGCTGTGCGCCGATCGCCATGCGCAGGCCGATCTCGCGCGTGCGCTCGGTCACCGAGACGAGCAGGATGTTCATGATGCCGATTCCGCCCACCAGCAAGGAGATCGACGCCACCACCGCCAGCAGCGCCGACATCACCTGGCTGCCGCCCTCGGCGGCGTCGGCGATCTGGCTCAGATTGCGCACGCTGAAGTCGGCGGCGTTACCGGACTTGAGGTGATGGCGCCGGGTCAGCACGGCCGTCACTTCGTCGATCGCCGCCGGCACCTGGGCGGTGGAGGCGGCTTGGACGTAGATCTGGTTCACATAGCCGGTCAGGCGCGGGGCCACTCCGTACGGATTGGGCGGCGACGGATACTGTGCCATGGCGGCGATCTGCTGGCGTCCAGTGAAGTAAAACTGTCGCACCGCGAAATGCGTAAGTCTTTGATTTGATAGTGTTGCGCTTCTGCCCATTGTCAGATTTACTTCACGCACAATTGAAGTAAATCTGACAATACCCGAATGTCGTGAAGTAAAATTGCCAACTCCCGATGACGATTCGGAGTGGCCATGGCGACGAAAGTGCGTTTCTCCACAGCAGCGGACAACACCCGGCCCTTCAAGAGTCATCGCTATGACGTCTTCGGCCTTAAATTGGCACGCAATGTCACCCTGTTCGGCCAGGCGGCTCTCAATGCCTGGATAGCCCTTGAGGCTGATCCCGATGTCGTTTCGTATTGCGAACGGCCCCTCGTCATACCCGACACCAAACCCAAGCGGGTCGTGGATTTTTGGGTGGGTTTCAGTGACCGTGAGGAATTACGGGTTCCACAGCGCCCCCGTGCCCAGGACAGTCCGACGAATCCGATGGACATGTTTCCGGCATTCTTCGAGTCGAGTTGTATAACTCGCGTGGCGCACACTGGGTTGACCCGACCGCGGCCCCTGAGCGTAGGTTAGCCGAGAAATACCGGACACGTGCAGAATCCGTTGAGAATGCCGGCTTCGTGCGGCTCGCGTCCACACTGCGGGATCTGGCCGCTGAGTATGATCATGAGGCCGAGCGCGTCATTGCACGGAGCAAGCGGGATGAGTAATTCCATTCGCAGCGACGAACGTCCTGCTATGTTCGGACCTGAAAAATATTAATCGCCATATCGTACTTCCCGCTACCACAATGCGACTTCTTATCCTGTCTGACCTTCACCTCGAGTTATGGCGCGAGCATGCGCCGAAGATCGATCTGGCCGCCAGTCGGCCTGACATGGTGATCCTGGCCGGCGATATTCATACTGGCGCAAAGGCCGTTGCCTGGGCTGCGACAACCTTTGCTGGATTGCCTGTCCTGTACGTCCACGGCAACCACGAAGGCTATGGACATAACCTTGACTCGGTACAGGACGAGATCCGGGGGGCGAGCGCGGCGACTGATAATGTTCACTTCCTGAACTGCGATGAGTACATACAGAATGGCGTACGTTTTTTGGGCGCCACGATGTGGACAGACTTTCGGCTGTTTGGGGATGACGAGCGCCCGGCATCGATGCGCGAAGCCGAAGCTGTCATGACTGACTACAAGCGCATTCGCCTGGCTAAAAAAGGATACCGCAAACTGCGCGCTGCAGACACGGCGCAATTCCACGCAATAGAGAAATCCTGGCTGATTAAGAAGCTGGACGAGCCCTTCGAAGGACAGACGGTCGTCATAACGCACATGGCCCCGTCGATGCGATCAGTTGCTGATCAATTTGCGAACGATGTCGCATCTGCTTCCTATGCCTCAAGACTGGATGATCTCGTGGAGAAGACCGACCTGTGGATTCACGGGCACATGCATGAATCGTCCGACTACATGATTGAAAAATGCAGAGTCGTGTGCAATCCATGTGGATATAGGAATCGCGATGGGACCGTTGAGAATAGCCTTTTCGATCCGAATTTCACTTTAGATATATAGTAGGTCCTAAGCAAGCACCAACATATTTCGGGCTAGCTTACCCCTTTCCTTGTGAAAAAATATCATCCCAACGTACCAAGTTTTAAGGCAAAGCAGATGAACATCACAGTGGCAGGCCCCGGGTGCAACAAGTGCCAGTACACAATCGAATTGATCGAGAAGCTCGCGCATGCGGCCGGAGTAGACGCCGACATCGTCAAGGTGACCACCCACGATGAAATACTGCGCCTTGGCGCCACGTCGACACCGGCAGTTTTCATCGACGGCAACCTGGTGCATTGCGGCGGTATCCCGTCGCACGAAAAAGTGGCGGGATGGTTCGACACCAACGTGCTGGGCTTTCTCGTTGCGCCGACGCGGCATCTGTTCTTTACCGGTAAAGGAGGAGTAGGAAAGACCTCGCTGTCGACTGCCACTGCGCTCACGCTGGCCGATTCCGGCAGAAAGATCCTGCTGGTGAGCACCGATGCCGCGTCGAATCTTGATGAAATGCTGGGTGTCGAACTGCGCAACATCCCCACGCCTGTGCCTGGCGTCCCCGGCTTGTCGGTTTTGAATATCGACCCCGACAACGCGGCCGAGTCGTATCGCCAGCGCGTGCTAGGGCAGATGGACGCTGATGCCAGCGAAACGGAACGCGCGACCGTGCGCGAGCAACTGTCCGGCGCGTGCACCACGGAGATCGCTTCATTCGATGAGTTTGCGGCGCTGCTGGCCGATGATGCGGGTGGTTATGACCATATCGTCTTCGACACTGCGCCTACCGGACACACCTTGCGTCTGCTGAGCTTGCCGCAGGCGTGGAGCGGATTTTTGGCGGGGAACGACCGCGGGGCTTCCTGCCTCGGCCCGCACTCTGGCTTGAAGATGCAGGAAATGCGTTTCAAGGCTGCCCTGCTTGCCTTGAGCGACCCTGCCCAAACCACCGTCATCCTGGTCGCCCGCGCCGACAAGGGCGCAATTGCCGAGGCGGCGCGCACGTCGGATGAATTGCGCACACTCGGCCTGAACAACCAGCGCCTCATCATCAATGGCGTGTTCCACGCATGCGATCCGACCGATGTGGTGGCCTGCGCCATCGCATCGGTCGGGCAGCAGGCGCTCGATGCGATGCCGCTAACCCTGCAGTCCCTGCCGCAAGACCAAGTGCCCTTGCGCGCCTTCGACACGGTTGGTTTGCCAGCCCTGCGCGCACTGCTTTCGGCGCATGCCGCTCCCATAGTCGGCGCCGAAGCGATGACCGGACCGGCCGAAGCTTTGCCGGGTCTGGACGCGCTGGCCGACGAACTGGCGGCATCCGGCCGCGGCCTCATCATGGTGATGGGCAAGGGAGGAGTGGGCAAAACGACCATCGCCGCAGCCTTGGCCCTTGGGTTGATTGCACGCGGCAAAACCGTTCATCTTAGCACCACCGATCCGGCGGCCCACCTTGCCGGAACCCTCGCTAGCGAGGTGCCCGGCTTGCGCGTCGACCGCATCGACCCCAAGATTGAGACCCAGCGCTACATCGACCGTTTGATGGCGGCAAAATCGCCGGGACTTAACGCCCAGGAACAAGCGCTGATGCTGGAAGACTTGCGCTCACCGTGTACCGAAGAAGTCGCGGTCTTTCATGCGTTTTCCAGGATTGTCAACGAAGCGCGTAGTGCCTTCGTCGTGCTTGACACTGCGCCAACCGGGCACTCGCTGCTGCTGATGGATGCTGCGGGCGCCTACCATCGGCAAACGCTGCGCGATTTCGAAGGTCATGGCAGCGGCCGGATGACCACGCCTCTGATGCGGCTGCAGGACGGAGCCTACACCCGGATCATTCTGGTGACGCTGCCGGAGGTCACCCCGGTTTCGCAGGCGGCGGCCCTGCAGGACGACCTGCGCCGCGCAAGCATCGAGCCATACGCCTGGGTGATCAACAAAAGCGTGGTGGCGGCCGGCACGCGCGATCCGTTGCTAGAAGCGCGCCTGGCGGGAGAACGCAAGCAAATGAGCCGCATCGCAGCCGGATTGGCGGCCCGCAGCTTCATTGTGCCATGGCGAATCCATCCCCCGGTCGGCGTGGTCGAGCTATCCGAACTGGTCACTCGCAAGGCGGCTCAGGAAAACACATAAGCAATAGCGTCGCGGTCCGCCTGTCCGCTATTAGCGTCAGGTCAGCGAGCTGGGACAGAAAAAGTACCGGTTGCCACGCTTGGAGCAAGTTGCGCCGGGTTGACGACGTTGTGTCATGCACCGTGGGCCAGCCCCAAGTTTTTGTTCGCCGGCACGGCGATGTCAATCAGCTTCGGTTTCGGCAGATTGAGGGTCGCCATCAGTTCGCAAAAATCCTCCTCGCCGCGGTTGGCCAGACGGGCGTTGTGGCGCTTCTCCCAGCCTATCGTCGATACTGACTGGCCCTTGTAGTCATGCCCGGGCCACACACGCGTCGCATCAGCCAGCGTAAAGAGCTTGCCGGTGACGCTTTCGTAGAGCGCATGCGCACTACCGCTCTGGAAGTCGGTGCGTCCGCAGCCGTCGATCAGTAAGGTGTCGCCGGTGAACACATTGCCGCGCCATAGATAGCTGGCGCTGCCTGCGGTGTGGCCGGGTGTGTGCAGGACTTCGATCCGTTCGTTGGGGCCAAAACGGATGATGTCGCCATCGCTGAGCTGCACCTCGGCCGGGGTGATGCCGCAGCCCGATGGCACGGCGGCGCGCGCCCCTGTCACTTCGCGCAGCTTACCGGCCGATGTCACATGGTCGGCATGGGCGTGCGTTTCCAGCACGAAAGCCAGCTTCAGGCCGAGCCGCTCGAGATGGGCCAGATCGCGCTCCCAATTATGATCGACCGGGTCGATGATAACGGCTGAGGTCTCGTCGTCGGCGACCAGGATGTATGTAAACGTCGAGGATTCGGAATCGAACAGTTGAACAGGATTGACATTCATCGCAGGTCTCCAGGAAGGTAAAATTAGCAGAACTTTTAAAAGATTGACTTGACGATCATGCCGACGGCAACTGCTGCCGACACAAGGGCGAAGCCGATCTGAAGCTGAGGGCCGGCCAGGCGCGTCGACACGAGGCGCCCTCCCAGCATGCCCGCCAGCGCGCCGGCGGAAAAGGGCAGGGCAACGATCCACACTATGCCGCCGCTGGCGGCGCTGGTGATGACACCGGTCACCGAAACGAGGGCAATGACCGCCAGCGAGGTCGCTACCACCGAGCGCATCGCCAGGTCGGTGTAGCGCTGCAAAGCCGGGACCATGACAAAGCCGCCGCCGACGCCTAGTAGGCCGGACAGCAAACCGGCCAATGTGCCCGACAAGGCCAGCGCGCGAGCGCAGTTGCTGGTCCAGATGAAGCGGCCGCTTCCATCATCGCGCTTGCACGGATACGGTGAATGGACATCGGTCTTGACGGCAACTTCCAGGCTAGTAGCCTGGCGCAGGGTGCGATATGCCACCAGTAGCAGGATCGTCGCAAACAGTACGCTGAGCCAGCGGTTGTCGAGCCGGTGCGCCAGCCACAGGCCGAGCGGGGAGAGCAGCATACCGGAGACGGCGATCAACATGGCGGCGCGGTAGCGAACGATGCCTTCGCGAAGGCCGAGCATGGCGCCGAGAGCGGCCGCCATGCCGACCGCCATCAGGCCGATCGGGCCGGCCTCGGCGACACCCATCCCGATGCCGAACACCAGCAGCGGCACCGCCAGGATGCCGCCACCTGCACCGGTGAGCGCGAGGATGACGCCAACTACCAATCCCAGTCCGAGCACGGTTAGCATGGTCGGGTTTTCCTTAGACGACGTGCTTGCGCCGCGCCGGCAGATGTTCCAACAATAACGATGAAAACGGTAACGAAGCCGGCGGCCATGAA
>DATMSN010001237.1:0-6087 GCA_035565375.1 Duganella sp.
AGTGACGTCCGGCAAGGGCGGCGTCGGTAAGACGACTTCCAGCGCGAGCTTCTCCACCGGCCTGGCCATGCGCGGCCACAAGACCGCCGTCATCGACTTCGACGTCGGCCTGCGCAACCTCGACTTGATCATGGGCTGCGAACGCCGCGTGGTGTACGACCTGATCAACGTGATCAACAAGGAAGCGTCGCTGACCCAGGCGCTGATCAAGGACAAGCACTGCGACAACCTGTTCATCCTGCCGGCCTCGCAGACGCGCGACAAGGATGCGCTGTCGGAGGACGGCGTCGAGGTCGTGCTGCACGAACTGATCAACATGGGCTTCGAATTCATCATCTGCGATTCGCCGGCCGGCATCGAGCACGGCGCGCTGATGGCGCTGACCTTCGCCGACGAGGCCATCATCGTCACCAATCCGGAAGTCTCGTCGGTGCGCGATTCGGACCGCATCCTCGGCATCATCCAGGCCAAGTCGCGCCGCGCCCAGACCGGCGGCGAGCCGGTCAAGGAGCATCTGCTGATCACCCGCTACTCGCCGAAACGCGTGGAAGCCGACGAAATGCTGTCGTACCAAGACGTGCAGGAGATTCTGCGCATTCCTTTGATCGGCATCATCCCGGAATCGGAATCGGTGCTGCACGCTTCAAACCAGGGTAACCCGGCCATTCACTTCAAGGGCACCGATGTCGCGGAAGCCTACGAGGATGTGGTGTCGCGCTTCCTCGGCGAGGAATTGCCGTTGCGCTTCGTCAATTATGAAAAGCCAGGCCTTCTGCAGCGTATTTTTGGGAGCAAGTGACATGGCCCTGCTTTCTTTCCTGTTCCCGCAAAAACAGAAGACCGCGACCGCGGCCAAGGAGCGGTTGCAGATCATCATCGCGCGCGAGCGCAATGGCCGCAGCGGACCGGATTTCCTGCCGGCGCTGCACAAGGAATTGATCGAGGTGATCTCGAAGTACACCAAGGTCAACGCCGACGACATCAAGATTTCGCTCGACCGCCAGGGCAACCTGGAGGTGCTCGACGTGAACGTGGTGTTGCCGGACGCGTGAGCACCCCGGCGGGCCGCGCGACCCGCCAACGTGACATCCGCGTCACACTTTATGCCGGATGGACTTGCCCGCCGTCATGCCCGACACCCGCCGTCACCAGCTTGGCCGCCACCTTGGCGCAGGCCTCCACGTGCTGGTAACCGATCTGGCGGAACGCCAAAAACCCGATCCCGGCCGCGGCCAGCTGGCCGGCCAGCGGCACCATCTTGCCGGCCTGGCGCGCCGCCGTCTTCAGGCCCGAGCGCCGCAGCACGTGCGACACCACTTCCCGCGTGACCACCTTACCGACCAGCATGCCGCCGACGCCGATCGCCGCCTCGTAGGCGATCAGCTTGAACTGGGGCTGCAACCGCTCGATCTGTTCCTCGGACAAGCCGAACTCGTGGTTGATGTCGTCGATCAGCAGCGCGAACAGGCGCAGGTCGGACACCACGTCGAGGCCCGGAATCGGCATCGCCGCCACGCCGGCCGAGACCATCGCGCGGCGCCGTACCAATTTCCGGCAGCGTTCGCGCACCGCGTCGATGTCGCGCACGGTGCCCGGCACCAAGGTCCAGTTCGTGTTTGTTTTGAGCCCCACGGCGCCTCCCGGATGAACTGAAGATTCTTTCCAAATTTCAACTTCTTCATTGAATTCGGGCTTTTTCCAGTGTACCGTGTAATAACCGAACGGGCGCGCACGATGAAAAATTACATTGGCAAACAATAAATGTTAGTGTCCCAAAAAAAATATTTTAACCATTCTGCCAATAAATTTGTGAATCTCTGTTATATTTGACGTGACATCTCTTTAACATATATTTCCTACAGGCAGCAGTATGAGAATCGCCGTACTCGACAATGACCGCAGCCAGGCCGACTTGATCTGCCAGGTGTTGACCTCCGCCGGCCACATTTGCCACAGTTTTCAAACCGCAAAAGATGTGCTGGCGCAACTGCGCAAGGACAGTTACGACATGCTCATCCTCGACTGGCAGGTGGTCGATCTGACCGGCGCCGAGGTGATGCGCCGCGCCCGCGAGAAACTGCCCGACAGCGCCCCCGTGCTGTTCCTGACGACCAGCTCGGGCGAGGACGATATCGTCGCGGGACTGGCCGCCGGGGCCGACGATTACATGATCAAGCCGCTACGCCGCAGCGAGATGGTGGCGCGCGTGCAAGCGCTGCTGCGGCGCGCCTATCCGGCCCAGAACGGCGCCGAACAATTGCAATTCGGTCAATACGTTTTCGAGACGCGCCCCGGCCGTTTGCTGATGGATGGCGTGGTGTTGGACGTCACCCACAAAGAGTTCTACCTCGCACTGTTATTTTTCCGCAACATCGGCCGGCCGCTGTCGCGCGCCTATATCCACGAGGCCGTGTGGATCCGCGAGACCGCCGTGCCGTCCCGGACCATGGACACCCACGTCTCGCGCGTGCGCAACAAATTGCAATTAAAACCAGAAAACGGCTTCCGCCTGGTGCCCGTGTACAGTTACGGTTACCGGTTGGAAAAACTCGGCGCGGCGTAATCCCCCGGTTCGCCCGCTCCGGCGCCGGAGCCGCTGCCATGGCTTTAGGCAGCCCCGGGGCTACATTCAGGTACATCACGGTATAATGTCCGCTAATTCATCGTCCGGACCCGCCATGCAGCTGCTCGCCGTCGGCCTCAACCACAACACCGCACCGGTCTCGCTCCGCGAGCAGCTGGCGTTCGCCCCTGAGCAGCTGGGCCAGGCGGTGGTGGCGGCGCGTTCGTGGTTCGAGCGCATCGACCACCGCGGCAGCGACGAGGCGGCGATCCTGTCGACCTGCAACCGCACCGAGTTGTACGCCGCCAGCCAGGTGCCCGATCCGCTCGACGCCGGCGCCCACTTCCTGGCCGATTTCCACCAACTGAACTACGCCGAACTGCGGCCGCACCTGTATTTGTTGCCACAGCACGACGCCGTGCGCCACACCTTCCGCGTCGCCTCCGGGCTCGATTCGATGGTGCTGGGCGAGACGCAGATCCTCGGCCAGATCAAGGACGCGATCCGCACCGCCGACGAGGCGGGCGGCCTGGGCACCTATCTGCACCAGCTGTTCCAGCGCAGCTTCTCGGTCGCCAAGGAGGTGCGCAGCACCACCGAGATCGGCGCCCACAGCGTGTCGATGGCCGCCGCCGCCGTGCGCCTGTCGCAGCGCATCTTCGACAAGATCTCCGAGCAGCACGTGCTGTTCATCGGCGCCGGCGAGATGATCGAGTTGTGCGCCACCCACTTCGCGGCGCAGAATCCGAAAACCATCACCATCGCCAACCGCACGCTGGAACGCGGCGAGCTGCTGGCGCACCGCTACGGCGGCCGCGCGATCCGCCTGGCCGACCTGCAGGACAAGCTGCACCAGTACGACATCGTCATCTCGTGCACCGCCTCGTCGCTGCCGCTGATCGGCCTGGGCATGGTGGAGCGCGCGATCAAGGCGCGCCGCCACAAGCCGATGTTCATGGTCGATCTGGCCGTGCCGCGCGATATCGAGCCCGAAGTGGCGCGCCTGAACGACGCCTTCCTCTACACCGTCGACGATCTCGGTAAAGTCGTGCAGACCGGGATGGAGAACCGCCAGGCCGCCGTCGCCCAGGCCGAGGCGATCATCGAAACGCGGGTGCAGTCGTTCATGCACTGGATCGACGACCGCGCCGTGGTGCCGGTGATTCAAAGCCTGCAGGAAAACGGCGAGGCGCTGCGCCAGATCGAACTCGAACGCGCCCGCAAGATGCTGGCCAAGGGCGAGGATATCGACGCCGTGCTCGAAGCCCTGTCCAAGGGCCTGACCGCGAAATTCATGCACGGCCCGCAGCAGGCGCTGCACC
Source organism: Duganella sp. (assembly GCA_035565375.1). Taxonomy (GTDB): domain Bacteria; phylum Pseudomonadota; class Gammaproteobacteria; order Burkholderiales; family Burkholderiaceae_D; genus Rugamonas. The sequence continues at coordinate 3,886 of DATMSN010001237.1, forward strand.
GGGCGCAGGGCGACGAGCGCGCCCACCTGGCCGAGCTGCTGCCGCAGCTGTTCCGCGGCCGCCGTTAGCGAGCCCGCACCGCCCCGCCGATCGCGCTTGCAGCCGGCCGCACTCCCCGCCGCGTCCACGCGGCATCCGCCTCACCCCTTTTAGAATACCGCATACGCTATGAAACCATCCATGCTGTCCAAGCTCGATCAACTGGCCAACCGCCTGGTCGAACTCGATGAACTGCTGATGTCGGAAGGCGCGACCAGCAATATGGACGCCTACCGCAAGATGACCCGCGAGCACGCCGAACTCGGTCCGCTGGTGGCGCTGTACAACGCCTACCAGGAAGCGATCGGCGACATCGCCGCCGCGCAGGAGATGCTGTCCGATCCCGAGATGAAGGAATTCGCGCAGGACGAAATCGAAGCGTCCAAAGCCCGCATGGCCGAACTGGAGATCGAACTGCAGAAGATGCTGCTGCCGAAGGACGCCAACGACGAGCGCAACATCTTCCTCGAAATCCGCGCCGGCACCGGCGGCGACGAATCGGCCTTGTTCGCCGGCGACCTGCTGCGCATGTACACCCGTTTCGCCGAGCGCAATCGCTGGCAGGTGGAAGTGGTGTCGGAGTCGGCGTCGGACCTGGGCGGCTACCGCGAGGTGATCGTGCGCCTGGTCGGCAACGGCGTGTACGCCAAGCTGAAGTTCGAATCCGGCGGCCACCGCGTGCAGCGGGTGCCGGCCACCGAAACGCAGGGCCGCATCCACACCTCCGCCTGCACGGTGGCGGTGATGCCGGAGGCGGACGAAGTCGAAGACGTCAACATCAATCCGGCCGACCTGCGCATCGACACCTTCCGCGCCTCCGGCGCCGGCGGTCAGCACATCAACAAGACCGATTCGGCGGTGCGCCTGACCCACCTGCCGACCGGGATCGTGGTCGAGTGCCAGGACGACCGCTCGCAGCACAAGAACAAGGCGCAGGCGATGAAGGTGCTGGCCGCGCGCATCAAGGACGTGCAGCTGCGCGAACAGCAATCGAAGGAGGCGGCCACGCGCAAGAGCCTGATCGGCTCGGGCGACCGCAGCGAGCGTATCCGCACCTACAACTTCCCGCAGGGCCGCATGACGGACCACCGCATCAACCTGACGTTGTACAAGCTCGACTTCATCATGGACGGCGACCTGACGGAGCTGACCAACGCGCTGGCGGCCGAGCACCAGGCCGAGTTGCTGGCGGCGCTGGGCGATTAACCCGCAATGCCCCCCTGGGGTCGTACCCCGCATGGGGTACGACCCCGCCCGGCGGTGCGGGTTGGGATTAAGAGCCGCCTAAGACCGCAACTCCGGTGATGTGCGAAAATCACGCGACTCACTACAACGGATACAACATGAACCAGTCCCGCTCCCTGCTGCTGTTTATCGCCTTCGCCAGCTTCGGCCTGATCGCCGTCGCCCTGTATCTGCAGCATGGCCTCGACATGCTTCCTTGTCCGCTGTGCGTGATCCAGCGCTACCTGTTCCTGGCGATCGGCTTCGCATCCCTGATCGGCGCCTTCACCAGCAAGCCCAAAATCGGCGCCGGCATCGGCCTGCTGGCCGCGCTGGGCGGTTTGGGCTACGCCGGCAAGCACCTGTACGTGCTGGCCAACCCCGGCCTGTCGTGCGGCATCGACCCGATGGAGACCTTCCTCAACAAGATCCCCACCGCCACCTACCTGCCGTTCCTGTTCAAGGCCGACGGCCTGTGCGAAGACGCGCTGGCGCCGTGGTTCGGCCTGTCGATTCCGCAGTGGTCCTTCCTGTGGTTCGGCCTCTTCGCGCTGGCGCTGGCGTGGGCGCTGCTGCGCCGCCCGCGCGCATGATCGGCGGCATCGACGCCATCGCCGCCGGCGTCACCGTCGGCGCGCTGCAAACGCAGTCGCTGCTCGACGCGCTGGATAACCGCGTCCTGCTGTGCCACGCGCTGGGACTGGGCCGCGTCGGCCTGATCACCCAATCGGAACGCGCGCTGACCGCCGACGAGGCGCAGCGCTTCGCCGCGCTGGTGCGACGCCGCCTCGACGGCGAACCGATCGCCTACATCGTCGGCCAGCGCGAGTTTTTCGGCCTGCCGTTCGAAGTCGGCGGCGCCGTGCTGATACCCCGTCCCGACACCGAACTGCTGGTCGAGCTGACGCTGGAGCGGCTGCCGCCGTCGGGCCGGGTGCT